>DASQAV010000017.1:0-3477 GCA_035635575.1 Candidatus Dormiibacterota bacterium
TGACGCACACGTCCGAGGCGGCGATCCCGGCAATCGGCGATCCGTCCGAGGTCTGCACCACGATCTTCAAACGCGCATTCAAACGCAACACCTGCGCCCCGTCGATATCGGGGCAGGTTCTGAAATTGCGGATCGCCAGCGTACCCTCCACCGGCGTCGACACGGTCCCCGCCTGCGGCACAAAATAGGATCGGGAAACATCGGGTACTCCCGCGAGTGCGGGGGAGACGGTCAGGGCGGTGAACAAGACGAGGGTCCACGTGACGGGGAGCGACTTCATTGCAGCCTCCCTCTGAAGCGTTGACGGCATGGATCGGGTCCTTGGGGAGGGACTAAGCGTACGACGGATTCGTTACGTTTTCCAACCCTCCTCCTGGGAGAAGGGGACGCGCTTCAGCGGCGCCGATCAGTTCGGACTGGGGAAGTTACACTTGTGGTTGTTGTGCGCCTTGATGAAGCTCAAGTCGATCGAGTTGATGGTCCCGTTGTTGTCGAAATCCATCGAATACTTGTACGGGGTCCCGATCGCTGCCTGCACCGGGGCGATGTCCAGCGAGTTCACCAACTCGCCCTGGTTCGGTGCCGTCCCTCGGCCGCCCTGGTGATCCAGGCTCTTCACGTGGGCCGTGTACGAGCCCAACGCCGACGCGGACGTCAACTTGCCCTGAAGCTTGAACCCAAGCACCATCACGGGAATATCACCCGCGTATCCGCCCCACTTCCGGAACGGATCCCGCGTGCCGATCCCAGGGAACCCCGGCGTCGAGCCAATCCACGTGATGTACGTCACGCCCGCCGCGTCCGTCGGCGCATCCGCCTGCACGCACCGAACGTCCGGACAGGTGTTCAGCTGATTGAACTGGAAATTCGCGATGATCGAGTCATCGCCCACGCCGCTGAACCCCTGAGCCGGCGTTCCGCCATTGAACATGACGCAGACGTCCGAAGCGGCAATCCCAGCGATCGGCGAACCGTCCGAGGCCTGAACCACGACTTTCAGACGCGAATTCAACCGCAATACCTGCGACCCGTCATCATTCGGACAACGACGAGCGGTCGCGATCGCAGCCGCGCCCTCGAACGGCGTCGTCACCGTCCCGTTCTGAGGCACGAAGTACGACCGAGTTACATCCGGCACTCCAGCATAGGCTGCCGGGACGACCAGAACCGCGAGAAGAGGGATCGCCGATATCATGGTGCGCGGTTTCATACGCCCTCCGTTCGGAGCGGAGTCCGTCTCAATAGATTGTCTGGGGAGAGGAAAGATCATAGACCATCTCGCGACATAAGTCCATTGAATTCCTATGACTTAACCACTCCTGCCCGTCCAGAATCCGTCCGGATCGATGCGGCGGAGCGCTTGGACCTCCTCCTGGGAGAACGGCCGCGTCATTCCCAGCGGTTGCGCGATGCGCGGCGCCCAGTTCATACCGACCAGCACGTGATCCACCGTGACGCCCGGATAGATCTCGTAGAGGTACGCCTCGGCTATCTCCCGATCGAAGCGGAACACCGCCAGTGTCGTGACGATCGCTGTCGGGCCGCCCTCGGGCAGCCCCACACGCTCCCGGAATCCCGGTCCGTCGCCATAGCCCGGGGTCGTCCGGAAGCGCACGTGATCGACGAGCCGTCGCTTCTCGTGCGGCAGCAGGATCACCGTCCGCCGAGCGAGGGAGGCGATATCCGCGGCGCCTCCGCTCCCCGGAAGCCGGATGGGCTTCCCGGCGTCATCGAACACTTCCGTCGAGTTCACGTTTCCGTACCGGTCCACCTCGGCGCCGCCGAGAAGCCCCAGATCGACGCGCCCCGCCGCCATCATTCCCATCACGTCGAGGGTCGTGGACGCCGAGGTGGCGTTCAGGATGTTGGGTGGATCGCCCATCGTGAAGAGAAGCTCGCGCGCCGCTTCCTCGCGGATCAGGCCGTTCTCGTAGAGCGCGACCGCGCCCGGCGCGTGCGTCGCCTTGGCCACCAGATACGCAAGAAGGGGGAGCCGCGTTCCCACGAACACGGTTTCCCCCTCCTGAATCTCGCGCGCGGCGCGGAGCACCATCCGCTCGCGCGGCGCCACTCCAGCCGTCGTCATCCCTTGTGCGCTACGCTGCGGCCCCGCTCACTTGCCGCTGAACTTGGCCGGGCGCTTCTCGACGTAGGCGTTCAGCCCCTCGCGCGCGTCCTCGCTGGTGAAGAGCTGCTGCTGGAGCTCGCGCTCGATCGCGAGCGCCTCGCTGAACGAGACCTCGAGCCCGGACTGAACCGAGCGCTTGATCCGCCCGACCGCCTTCGAAGCCTTGGCGGGCGGGACGAACTGGCGCGCGTACTCCATGACCTTGGCGTCGAAGTCCTCTGCCTCGAACACGTGATTCACCAGTCCATACTTCTCCGCGTCCTCGAAGGAGAAGGTCGATCCGGTTGCCATCAGCTCGATCGCCTGCGACTTTCCGACCAGCCGCGCCATGCGCTGCGTTCCTCCCGTGCCCGGAAGGACGCCCAGCGTGACCTCGGGAAGTCCCGCCTTGCCGGCGTTCCGCTTCGCGATGCGGATGTCCGCCGCCATGGCGATCTCCAGCCCGCCACCGACGCAGTGCCCGTTCAGGGCCGCGATGACCAGCTTGGGGGTCTGCTCGAGCCGGTTCAGCGTCTCGTTCGCGTGGAGGCAGAAGAAGTATTTGAAGGTGGGATCCGCGGTCTGGAGCATCTTGATGTTCGCGCCCGCGCAGAAGAACTTGTCCCCCGCGCCGCGGATCACGATGACGTGGACCGCGGGGTCGAAGCGCGCCTTCAAGATCGCCTCGTCCAGATCGCGCATCATCTCGTACGTGTAGGTGTTCGCGGGCGGATCGTTCAGCTCGAAGATCGCGACGCCGTTCTCGGCGCGATAGATCACGCGCGTCCCGGCCGCGGGGGCCGTCATGGTTTCGGGTGTCACGGGGGAAGCCTCCTTCTTGGAAGTGGGATTCAAGGGGTCAGCGGCCTTCGAAACGGGGCTCGCGCTTCGCGAGAAAAGCCGCGAAGCCCTCGCGCGCGTCTTGCGTGTTCCAGCACCGTTCCTGGGCCTCGATCTCGTGTTTCAGAGCTTCCTCGAGAGTATAGCCGAGGGCGCGTTTCACCGACTTCTTGATTTCCGCGATCGCGACCGCGGGTCCGCTCGCGAGACGCTCCGCGAAGTCCAGGGTCTTGTCGAGGAGCTGCTCCGGAGCCAGGACGCGCGAGACGATTCCCAGCCGCAGTGCCTCCGCCGCGTCGATGAGATCGCCCGTCCACATGAGCTCGAGCGCTCGGGACGCGCCGATCAGCTTCGGGAGGGTGTACAACGCCCCCCAGTCGGGGTGAAGACCGATCCGCACGAAGCTCTGCCCGAACTTCGCCTTCTCGGAGGCCCAGCGCACGTCGCACGCCAGCGCCAGGCTCATGCCCCCTCCCGCGGCCGCGCCGTTCACCGCGGCGATCACCGGCTTCTCGATCTTGTCGAGGGCC
>DASQAV010000018.1:0-19197 GCA_035635575.1 Candidatus Dormiibacterota bacterium
TCACGATGCGCCGCCCGTCGAAGGTGCCCTGCACCACGTGGCGGACGCGCTCGGCCAGCGAACCGATCGGAATCGCGTTCTTCTCGTAGGCCTTCCGCGCTTCGTCCTGCTCGATGTGATCCGTCGGCAGCTTCACCTTGACGATGTGCGCGCCCAGCTGTGCTGCGATGTGGGCGGCATAGGCCACCACGTCGATCGCGGTCTCGCCGGCCTTGCTGATGCCCGAGCCGCGCGGATAGCTCCACACCACGACCGCGAGCCCGTTCTTCTTGGCCTCCTCTGCGATCGCCTGGATCTGCTCGTACATCTTCGTCGCGTTGGCGGAGCCGGGATAGATCGTGAAGCCGATCGCGCAGCATCCCAGCCGGAGCGCCTCGTGGACGCTCCCCGTGACCGCCGAGAGGGGATCCTTCTCGTCGTGGAGCACGTCGTGGTTGTTGGCCTTGAGAATCAGCGGGATCTCGCCCGCGAATTCGCCGGCGCCCGCCTCGAGGAATCCCAGAGGCGCGGCGTAGGCGTTGCAGCCCGCCTCGATGGCCAGCTCGAAGTGGAATCGCGGATCGTAGGCGGCGGGGTTGGATGCGAAGGACCTCGCCGGCCCGTGCTCGAAGCCCTGATCCACCGGCAGGATCACGAGCTTTCCCGTGCCGGCCAGTGTGCCATGGTTCAGGAGGCGCGCGATGGACGTCCTGGTGCCCGGGTTATCGGAGCCGTACCAGGAGAGGATCTCGCGGACCCGCTCGGTGGCCCGATGTCCGCCAGCGGGCGGCGCCTGAGACTTGGGGGCGACGGCGGTTTCTGGATTCATCGCCGCAGTATAGTCCGGGCTCTTGCCCTTCTTCAACCTTCCGCCATGGCCGCGTAGCGCGCCGCTCCCAGGAGGCCGAGGAGCTCATTCTTGATTACCCAGACAGGAATCGACTCCAGCAGAGGTCTCAGGTTCTCCTTGTCCCGGAACGCTTCGAGAAATTCCGGCCACCGGAGGGCGGGAAGAATCCTGGGGGCGATGCCGCCGCCAAGATAGATCCCGGAGCGCGCCACCGCGCGAAGGGCCATGTTGCCCGATTCCGCGCCGTACGCGCCCACGAAGAGCCGGAGGGCTGCCTCGCACGCGGGGCAGGATCGTTCCATGCCGAGCCGCGTCACGACGCCGGCCGGACCCTCCTCGCCTGCTTCCTCGAGGTGGCGCTTCCAGTCGGCCATGGCGCCGCGTTCTTCGTGGAAGAACTCTCCCAGTGCGCTTAGCCCCAGTCCGGACACCACACGCTCCCAGCTCACGCGTCCGTAGCGGGCGCGGAACGTGCGGAACACGCGAAGCTCGTCGTCCGTACGGGGGGCGAAATCGGTGTGGCCGGTCTCGGAGGGCACGGGGAGAAACCGGCCCTTCACGCGCACGAGGATGGTCTCACCCAGGCCGGTGCCGGCCGAAAGGAGCCCGGCGTTGTATTCGTCCGAGGGTTTTGCGACTTGAAGTGGAATGAGATCCTGCGGCTCCAGAAGCTCGATCCCGTAGCCCGCGGCGACGAGATCGTTGACCAGGTGGACGCGCTTCAATCCCAGCGTCTTCCCGAGGGCCGCGATCTTGACCTTCCAGGGAAGGTTGGTGACGTGGACCACTCCATCCACGACCGCGCCCGCGATGCCGAACGCCGCGGCGCGGACCTTTCCTGGGTGACGCGATAGATAATCGGAGACCAGCGCTTCGATGGAAGGGAAGCGCCCGCTGATGAGTATTTCCATATCCACGGGAGGGCCGGGCAGTCCTCCGCGGATCTCGAAGCGGGCGATCCGGGTTTTCGTTCCGCCGATGTCCCCGGCCAGGATCACCGGCGGCCGCGCTCCTGACCCGGGGCTCCCGCGACCGCGGCCGGCAGCTCGGCGGCCGCGTCTCGATCCAGGATCCAGATCACCTCGCCCTGCTCCGGCGACACGCGTGAAGCGGGCGTGGGCTCTTCGCCGCGCTCGGGCGCGAGCGTGCGCCTCACGGCGGGCGCCTTCTCCTTGCCCGAGACGAGGAACACCACGCGGTGGGCCGCATTCAGGAGACGGAACGTGACCGTGACGCGCTTCTGTTGAAGCGCTTCAACCCACACTGCGACCACGAGCCGATCCTCGGGCACCGCGACTCCGGGGAAGAGGGAAGCGGTGTGTCCATCCCGCCCCAGGCCCAGAAACGCGAGATCGAAGCCGGGCACGGCCGGGGGGAACACCGCGAATCGGCTCCGGATCAGCGCCTCGTAGCGCCGCGCGGCGAGATCCAGATCGGAAGCCTCGCCGCGAATCCGGTAGGTGCGCGGCGCCATGAGGCCGAGCGGCTCGAGGAAGGTTCGGTGAAAAAGACCGTAGTTGGAATCCGGGTCCTCCGGCGGAACGGGGCGCTCGTCCGCGAAGTAGCATTCGATGGAATTCCAGTCGATGCGGCTCCGCGTCGGCTCGGAGGTGAGGAGCCGGTACAGGGGCTCGGGCGTGGTTCCTCCGGAGAGAAGGAGGCGGCAGGGAACATCCGGCCTCTGCCCCGCCACGCACTCCACGAGCGCCTCGACACCCTGGCGCGCGAGCGCCTCCACATTCTCCACGACGCGAATGCTCGTTTGCGGCGGCATCAGCTCCTCCGGCCCCACAGTTGGATCAAGGACTCCGCGGCGCGCGCCGCCTCCTCCAGCGGACGGTTCGGCGCGTGGCGATGGATCTCACCTACGATGCAGGCGGCGAATCCACGATAGGGAAAGGCCACCTCCATGCTGGACGCCCGAGGCTTCCGCGCCGCGATCCGCGCCGTCTCCTCGCGCCCCTGATGCAGGATTTCCACGTCGAGCGGATGAGGCGCTTCCGAGCGAATGCGGATCCGCTCGAGCACGCGTCCCTCACCGGGGCGTCCGCTCTGCAAGGACAAGGTCACCGGCCCCGAGTGCGAGCGCAGCGTGATCCCCTCCGCTTCCTTCCCCTGGGGCTTCCAGCCCAGGCGGGACGCCAGCCAGCCCGCGAGGAGCCACACCGGCGGGGGAGGATCGCCCTGGCCCGTGAATCCCATCTCCACGTGCCGGATGGTCCCGAGTGCCTCGAGGTGCTCCTTGTCGTCGAAGAGCTCCGCCAGGATCATCCTCCAGGGATTGAGCCGTGCCCACGCGATGTCGTGGACCTTGCGCGATCCTTCGCGATGGATCGAGCGCCAGACCTCGGGCTCCTTGCCGGACTCCTCGAGGCAGCTGTCGAGAAGGATCATGTCCGCCATGGGCCAGAGCTCCTCGACCCACGGTACTCCGAGCCCGGGTTGAAAATCCAGGAGCACCACGGGCAGCTCCCCGATGAGAAGGGAGCGGATGGCGCTCGGGATCAGAGCCGCGGATCCCGGGTCCGACTCGACGACGACCTGCTCGGAGCAGACGAGCCCGCCTCCGCTCTCGCGGCGATGGCAGAGCGCGCCGATGCGCGCGCGCAGTCCCGCCCCCTTCGGGGCCGCCCCCGCCTCGATGGAGAAGAGCCGGGAAGGATGCATCCGCGTCACGTCCATGAGCACGGGGCTCAGCTTGCTCGAGAGCGCCGGGTCCAGCGGCACGACCAGGTTCGAGAGCGCGGCGCGGTAGATCGCTCCGGACTCGGCCGGATCGCGCGCCGCCTTCGCCGCCTTGCTCGAGCCGGCCACTCGCGCCCGCTTCCACATGCTCCGGAGCTCCCCCTCGAGCGTGGCGGCGTCGAAGGGACGGCTCCCCCCGGGCGCGTCCAGAACGTAGCCCTCGCTCACTCCCAGCGGCAGGCTCACAGGCGGTACCATCCTCTGCCGTCCGGCGCGAGAAGCCCATCCGCTTCGGGCGGCCCCCACGTGCCCGCCGGGTACTTCACGAGTGGGGGCACTCCCGAGCGCCATGCGTTCTGGATTCCGTCCACGAACTCCCACGCCAGCTCCACCTCGTCCCGCCGCGCGAACAGCGTCGAGTCTCCGAGGTTGCAGTCCAGGAGGAGCCGCTCGTAGGCATCCGGCGGATCCTGTCCGAACGCGGTGAGGTAGTAGAAGTCCATCTGCACCGGATCGATGTGGAGCGCCTGCCCGGGGGACTTGGATCCGAACGAGAGCGAGATCCCCTCGTCAGGCTGGATCCGGAGACGCAATACGTTCGCCTCGAGAGACTCGCAGCCGGCGGAGCGGAAGAGCGCGTAGGGCGGCTGGCGGAAGACGATCGCGATCTCCGTCGAGCGCCTGGCGAGCCGCTTCCCGGCGCGGAGGTAGAACGGCACCCCCGACCACCGCCAGTTGTCCACGTGAATGCGCGCCGCCATGTAGGTCTCGGTCTGCGAGCGGAGGTTCACTCCCGGCTCCTCGCAGTAACCCGGCACGGGCGTTCCGCCCAGAGCGCCCGCCTGGTACTGCGCTCGAACCGTGTCGCGGGCGACCTCCTCCCGGGTCATGGGATGGAGCGTCCGGAGCACCTTGGCCTTCTCGTCCCGCACCGAATCCGCATCGAAGCGCGGCGGGGGCTCCATCGCGGTGAGGGTGAGGAGCTGCATCATGTGATTCTGAAAGATGTCTCGGGAAGTGCCTGCGCTATCGAAATATGCGGCGCGTCCTTCGATGCCCACCGACTCGGCCACGGTGATCTGCACCTGCTCCACGTAGCGGTTGTTCCAGAGCGGCTCGAAGATCCCGTTCCCCAGGCGGAAGACCAGGATATTCTGGACGGTCTCCTTTCCAAGGTAGTGGTCGATGCGGTAGACCTGCCGCTCGGCGAAGACCGTGTGCACGAGCGCGTTCAGCTCGCGCGCGCTCTGGAGGTCGTGGCCAAAGGGCTTCTCGATGATGACGCGGGCCCAGGGGACGGCGTTCTCCTCACGGAGCGCCCGCTTCGCCAGCCCGGCCGAGCCGATGTTCCGGATCAAGGTGGCGTATTCGGAGGGCGGCGTGGCGAAGTGGAAGATCCGGTTCCCGGGGAGCCCCCGCTCCTCCTCCACCTTGGAGAGGAGCTGCCCCAGCGCGCGGAAGGCCGCGTGGTCCTCGAACACGCCGGTCTGGTAGAAGAGCGACTTCGCGAAGCGGTCCCACTCCGATGCGGTGGCACCCGCGTTCTCGACGGTGTGCTTCATCTCCTCGCGGAACTGCTCGTCCGTCCACTCGCGTCGCGCGAAGCCGATGATCGCGGTCTGCGGGTGGAGGAGCTTCTGCTTGGAGAGGCGGAAGAGCGCGGGGATGAGCTTCCGGTGCGTCAGGTCTCCGCTCGCGCCGAAGACCACGAAGGTGCAGGGGTCGGCGGCCTTGAGCGTGACGCTCTCCTCGCGGAGGGGATTCACCCGGGTCTCCGGGGCGACCGCAAGGAGGGCCCGCGCGCTCATGCGGTCTTCACCGGATGCCCGCCGAACTTGTGGCGCAGCGCCGCGAGCACCTTCCCCTGGAAGGAATCGCTCTGGCGCGAGCGGAATCGCGTGGCGAGCGCGAGCATGAGCGCCGGCGCCGGGACCGCGCGATCGATCGCCTCCATCACGGTCCAGCGGCCTTCGCCCGAATCCTCGACGTAGCCGCGCACGTGTGCCAGCCCGGGATCCTCCTCGAAGGCGCTCGTCGCGAGCTCGAGAAGCCAGGAGCGCACCACGCTCCCGTGCTGCCAGAGCGCGGAGATCGCGTGGAGGTCCAGCTCGTAGGGAGAAGCGTTCAGGATCTCGAACCCTTCAGCGTAGGCCTGCATGAGGCCGTACTCGATTCCATTGTGCACCATCTTCGTGAAGTGCCCCGCGCCGCTCTTGCCGACGCGCGCGTAGCCGTCCTTGGGCGCCAGGGTGCGGAAGAGGGGCTCGAGCCTCTTACAGGCGGCCTCGGGACCGCCCACCATGAGGCAGTAGCCCTCGGTGCGTCCCCAGATTCCTCCCGAGGTTCCCGAGTCCACGAAGTCGATCTCCCGCTGCCTCAGCCACTCGCCCCGGCGCACGGAATCCTTGTAGTAGGAATTTCCGCCGTCCACGATCGCGTCGCCCGCTTGGAGGAGCGGCGCCAGGTCGCGGAGGGTCTGCTCGGTGGGATCGCCGGCGGGAATCATGATCCAGACCGCGCGCGGCTTCTCCCGGAGCTTGGAGATCAGATCCGGAACGTCCGCGGCGCCCACGGCGCCCTTCGCCTCCACTTCGCGCACGGGGGCCGGGTCCCGATCCCACGCCACGATGCGATGCTTTCCCTCGAGCAGGCGGAGGACCATGTTCTTTCCCATCCGCCCGAGCCCGATGAACCCGAGTTCCATTCCGATCCTCCGTTGGGGTTGGGATCAGCGGCGCTGCAGCAGGGCGACGGAGCGTTCCCGGATGACTTCCATCATCTCGTCGAACGCGGTCGAGAACGCGTTCACTCCGTCCGAGAGCAGCCGCTCGCAGTGGGCCTGGAGCGAGATGCCCGCATCCGCGAGCGCCTGGCGCGTGCGGCGCCCGTTCTCGATCTCCGGATCGAGGCGGTTGCCCAGCACCTTGCCATGATCGAGGAAAGCATCGAGGGTCTCCCGCGGCATCGTGTTGATCGTGTCGGGACCTTCCAGCTCCTCGACGTACTTCACGTCCGAGTAGGCGGCATTCTTGGTGCCGGTGCTGGCCCAGAGAAGCCATTGCGGGCGGGCGCCCGCTTTCCGGGTGTCCTCGAAATCCGGCCCGAAGAACTGTGCCCGGTACTCCTCCCAGACGTGGAGCGCGTTCGCCACCGCCGCCTTGCCTCGGAGCGAGAGGTAGCGATCCTTTTCCGGAGCGGAGGCGTTCTTCGCCTTTTCCTCCAGCTCCTTGTCCACCGAGGTGTCGAGGCGGCTCACGAAAATGCTCGCGACCGAGTGGAGGTGATCGACCGGGAGCCCCGCGCCGATCCGCCGGTCGATGCCACGCTTGAACGCTTCGGCCACGGTCACGTACTGCGGCGCGGAGAACGTGAGGGTGACGTTGATGTTGATGCCCTCCGCGATCAGGGCTTCGATGGCGGGAATGCCCGCGGGGGTGGCGGGCACCTTCACGAAGAGGTTGGGTCTCTGGATCTTGCTCCAGAGCCGCTTCGCCTCGGCGATCGTGCCGTCGGTGTCGAACGCAAACCCCGGCTGCACCTCCAGGCTCACGAAGCCGTCCCGCCCCGTGCCTTTCCGGAAGGTGTCGGCGAGGAGATCCGCGGTTCGCACGATGTCTCGCGCGGAAAGCTCGTCGAAGATCTCCTCAGCCGATTTCCCGGCGCTCGCGAGACGCGCGATCTCTTCGGGATAGGAATCCTTGTTCCCTCCGATGGCGTTCTTGAAGATGGTCGGATTGGAGGTGACGCCGTAGAGGATGCCTTCGTCGACGAGCCGCTTCAGCTCTCCCGACCGGATGAGCCCGTCACTGATGGTGTCGAGCCAGACGCTCTGACCCAGCTCGTGAAGCTCGACGCAGGCGTTCTTCTTCATCGTTCGCTCAGCTTCGCTTCTGCTTGGAGGTCGCGAGCATCACCCGGCGCCCCTCGGGATCGATCGTGCTGATGACGCGGTGTCCCCAGGGCATGTCCGCGGGCGGTCCCTCGAACTGCACACCCTTCGCGGAGAGATCCGTGTAGGCGCGGTCCACGTCCTTTACCATGAAATAGAGCGTCGGCTCCTTGGCGGGGCTGGGCTCGCCCATTCCCTGCATCGGCGGCATGAACCCGACGCTGGAGGAGTGGCCCGTCTGCACGTAGAGGTAGTTCATATTGGGATCCTGCTCGAATCTGCGGAAGCCGAGGAGGTCCGTGTAGAACCGCTTCACGTCGGCAAGACGATGCGTCGTGTAGTCCATGTGCTGGCTGAGAAGTCCGATCGCGCTCGGCGGCCCCACCGGTGCCTTGGGCGGCGCCACTTTGGCGGCGGGTTTCTTCGCGACGGCCTTCTTTGCCGCGGGCCTGCGGGCCGGGGCCCTCTTCTTCGAGGCGGACTTCTTGGATGCCTTCTTGCGAGCGGCCATTCGTTGTACCTCCTTCATTCGGGGAGTAAGGTGCCTTGCTGATCAAAGCATGACGCATGGGGAGAGCACGAGCAAGGGTGTCCCATGGACCCGAGCCCGACCGGAACCATAAGCTTTTTCCGCCGTCCGATGCATGAAACAAACGGAGGAGGAGCCCGTGAATCCTATGAAGCGGCTGGGCGTGGTGCTGGTGGTGGGCCTCGTTTTCGGAGGTTGCTCCACCACCGGCCCCGGTGGAAAGAAAAGTGTCATCCTGATCGGGGAAACCGAGGAGCGCGATATCGGGGCCAAGATGGCCGTCCAGATTCGCGCCGAGAAGAGGTTCTACACCGACCCCGTAGTCAACGATTACGTGAACCGCACGGGGCAACATATTGCAAGGCTGTCCGATCGGCCCGATCTTCCATATAAGTTCGCGATCATCGAGGACAAGACCCTGAACGCATTCGCGCTGCCGGGCGGGTATGTCTACGTACACACCGGCCTCCTGAAAGAGCTCGACAGCCAGTCACAGCTCGCCGGAGTGCTGGGGCATGAGATCAGCCACATCGTGGCGCGGCACAGCGTGAAGCTTCTTCAAGAAGGGCTGGGGCTCCAGATCCTGAGCACGCTCGTGTTCGGGGGATCGAGCCAGGTCACCCAGACCGCGGTGAACGTCGGGCTGGCGCTGGTGCTGCAGGGATACAGCCGCGGCGCCGAGGCGGAGGCGGACGAATACGGCACCATCTACATGGCCCGGGCCGGATTCAACCCCGAGGGGCTGGCTCAGGTGATGGATAAGCTCGCGCGCCTAAGCGGCAGCGGAGAAGGATTCTGGGAGAATCTAGCCTCCGACCATCCGCCGGCCGTGAAACGGGCGGCCGCCGTGCGAGCGGAGATCAAGGCGAAGGGGTTGGATGCGGGGCTGCCGTTCGATGCGGAGCCCTACAGTGCGGTGAAGTCGAGAGTGCGTTAGCTTGCGTAGGGGTCCGGCTCTTCGTGGGGCCGGGTCGGGCCTCTAAGCCGGCGCGAGCGCCACGAGCGCGCGCTCGACGGCGTGCGAGATCGTGGCCAGTCCCTCCGCCACGCTTCCGCTGATGTGAAGGCGGATCGTAGGCTTCTCGCGCGCGTCCAGCGAGCGAGCGTCCCCCAGCGCCTGGGCCAGCTCCAGCTTCCCGAACGTGACCGGGCTGCCGGGGATCATCAGATCCTCCCGGCTGTCGGCCGTGATCTCCAAGAACATCCCCGTATCGGGGCCGCCCTTGAAGAGCTGCCCGATGGAGTGAAGGTACCGCGGGCCGTAGCCCTGGAGCACCGGGATGCGCACCGCGTCCCGGATCTCGCGCCGGAGCTGTGCGAAGGAACTCTCGGTGGCGGCGGTTCGCTCGAGGTAGGCCAGGATGGCGAGGTAGTCGCCCGGCTTCTTGAGCGCGAAGAAGCGTCCGAGGAGCATCTCGAGACTCGGGTGCCCCGGCGTCTGCGACGTGAGCGCGCTCCAGAGCTTCTCCGAAGCGAAGACGTCCACACCGTCCTCGCGCGATCGCGGCTCTCCCGTCGGCGCCTTTCCGGTGCGCTCCACTTCCATGAGAATGGCCGCCGTGTTGTCCTTGCTCTCCTGAACGTTGGGCTCGTCGAAGGGATTGATCTCGAGAACGGCGCCCGCGATGGCGGCCGCCACCTCCCACCGATAGAACTGGCCCGCCAGCTCCGTCCGATCCTCGAGCGTGATCTCGACCCAGGGCGCTCCCGCCTGGCGAAGCTCCGCTCCGAGGCTCGTGAGCTCGGGCACCGGCTCGAAGGCGAGCGTGATCGAGACGAAGCATCGGTCGGGGGAGTAGTAGCGCGCGAATCCCAGGGGCTCTCCCTCGATCGGGACGATTCCCCGGCCCTCCTTCCCGGTCGACTCCGCGATCAGCTGCTCGATCCAGTAGCCCAGAGGGCGAAGCGTGGGAGAGGTGAGCAGCGTCAGCTTGTCGCGCCCCGCCTTGGCCGCGGCTCCCAGGAAGGCCCCCAGGCGAAGCGGGTCGTTCCGCGCGGGATCGGGATTCGCGGCGACCTCGGCCGCCTGGGACGCCCGCTCCGCGAATCCTTCGAGATGAATTCCCAGGAGCGCCGCGGGCACCATTCCGAAGTAGGAGAGCGCGGAATACCGGCCGCCGATGTCCACGGGATTGAGGAACACGCGTCGCAGATGCTCCTCGCGCGCGAGACGATCGAGCGCCGAGCCCGGGTCCGTGATGGCCGCGAATCGGCGCCCGGCGTCCCGAATTCCAGAGCTTTCGAGACGGGTTCGGAAGTATCGATACTGGGAGAGGGTCTCGATCGTCCGGCCCGACTTGCTCGAGACCAGGAAGAACGTGCGGTCGAGCCGGTGCGACGTTTCCGCGGTGCGCACGGCCGCGGGGTCCGTGGAATCCAGGACCTCGAGCGTCGGGGCGCCCGGGGACACGCGCATCACCATCGCGAGCACCTCGGGTGCCAGGCTCGAGCCGCCCATGCCGAGGAGCAGCACGCGCGTGAATCCCTCCGCGCGCACCTCGGCCGCGAACGCGGCCAGCTCCTCGATCCTGGCGCGGAGCCAGGAAGGAGCCTCCAGCCAGCCCAGACGATTCAGGATGATCTTCTGGTGCTCGGGGTCCTTCTTCCAGAGGGCGGCGTCGCGGGCGAACAGACGCCCGACCGCATGCTCGCGCACGAGCGAATCCAGGGCCGCGCGATAGGCAGCATCGGCCGCGCCGGCGAACTCACTGGTGCTGGTGCGTGCGCTCATACTCGGTGATCTGCGCCACGCGCCGCGCGTGGCGGCCCCCGTCGAAGGGCGCGGAGAACCAGATGTCGAGGAGGGGGAAGAGCTCCCCCGGGGCGGTGAAGCCGGAGGCCAGGACCAGGATGTTCGCATCGTTGTGCCGCCGCGCCAGCTCCGCCATCTTCACGTTCAGGCAGATCGTGGCGCGGATCTGCTCCACCTTGTTCGCGGCGATCGCGATCCCGTTTCCGGAGTCGCAGAGAAGAACGCCGCGCTCCGCCTTGCCGTCGCGAACCGCCTCGGCGACGCGGAAGGCGTACGGCGGATAGTCCGTGGGCTCGGGGGAGTGGGTACCCTCATCCTGCACCGTGTGGCCCTTGCTCTCGAGGTATTGCTTCACACGCTCCTTCATTTCGAAGCCGGCGTGGTCGGCTCCGATCGCGACCTTCATGAGCTCCCCCTGAGGTTCTGCGATGCTGGGCGAGAGAACTGAATGGAACGTGAATCGAGGCTAGAGCATGCGTCCGAAACGGCGCAATAGGCGAGTTGACAGGGGAACCCGTACGGAGGAAACTGCGCCCTCATGAGCACGCCCCCGCCCGCTCGAAGCACGGGCTCCTTGCGCACCGAGCACGAAACGATTCTGACCAGCGTCCACGCCATCGCCGAGCGCGTGGAGAAGCTGGGCGAGCAGCCCCTGCCGCAGCAGATGGGGCTCGCGCGCGAGGTGCTGGAGTTCGTGCGGAAGAAGATCGCGCCCCATACCCGCGCCGAGGAGGTCACGCTCTATCCCGCCGTGGACTGGGCCGCGGGGGAGGGCTCGCACATCACCGAGGTCCCCCGGTTCGAGCACAAGCTGATCGCGCGCCGCTGCGATGCTCTCGACAAGGCGATCCAGGAGGGTGCTTCCTCCGGAAGGCTGATGCATCTCTGCTACGCGATCCTCGGCCTCGTCGCGGCCCACTTCGTCTCGACCGATGAAGTGCTCCTGCCGTTTCTCGACAAGGCCTTCGATCAGTCCCGCTTCGAGCAGGAAGTCCTGAGCCCGCTCCGCGTCCGCCGCACGGAAGCGTAACCGCTAGCGCGCGTCTCCCGACGTCGCGCCGCCTCTCCCGCCGCTCGATCCGCGTCCCTCTCCCGCCAGCCACTCGTCGAAGGAACGGAAGTCGTAGTCGCGTCCCAGGAACTCGTGCACCAGCTGCCCGGCCGGAGCCGACCCGCCGGCGGCCAGCACGGTGTCGCGGTAGCGCTTCGCGATCGCCGGATTCAACAAATTCGACTTGTCGAACTTGCTGAACATGTCCTTCGAGATGACGAGCGACCACATGTAGGTGTAGTAGATCGCCGAGTAGCCGTCGAGGTGTCCGAAGGCGGCCTGGAAATGCGTATCCGGCATCGGCGGGTAGGGCGTGTACTTGGGCTCGAGCTCACGCAAGATCTTGTCCGTGTTCACTTCCTTCGCCGGGCGGTTGTAGTAGTTGAGCGAGATCGCCGAGTACAGGTTCTGATACGCGATCGACGTGGCGCGGCCGAACCAGTCGGCGGCGCGCATGCGCTCCACCATCTCGGTCGGGATGGGCTGCCCCGTCTGGTAGTGCTTGGCGAAGGTCTGGAGCACACCCGGATTCCAGCACCACTCCTCGAGCATCTGCGAAGGCGCTTCCACGAAATCCCACTCGGTCGCGATTCCGGAGATGGGCTCCCAACGCTGGTGGCCGCCGAACACGGCGTGGAGCAGGTGGCCGAACTCGTGGAAGAAGGTCACCACGTCACCGTGCTCCATGAGGCCGGGATCGCCGGGCTTGCCGCCGGCGAAGTTGCACACCAGCGCGGCCTCGGGAATCTGGACTCCCTCGACGCCGTTCCGGATCCCGAAATTCGCCGCATGGTTGTATTTCCCAGGACGCGGATGGAGGTCGAGGAAGAAGCGCCCGATCAGGCGGCCGTTCTCGATCACGTTGTACGCTTCGACGCTCGGATCCCAGACGTCCGCCTTGGGGATTCGCTGGTACGTGACGCCGAACATCTTCGCCGTCGCGCCCAGGATGCCGTCCTTCACTTCGTCGAAGGCGAAGTACGGGCGCGCCTGCTGCCCGTCGAAGTTGTACTCGCGCTTCCGGATCAGCTCGCCGTAGTAGCGGCGGTCCCACTGATTCACGGACGCGGCGGCCGGGTCATCCTCCTGCTTCCGCTTCAGGTACTTCGCATACTCCTCCTGCGACCGCTTCAAGGTGAGGCCGCGCAGGCGCTCGATGAAGTCCGCCACCTTCTTGTCGCTTCCGATCATCTTGTCCTTGGTCGCGTACTCGGCCCAGCTCTTGAAGCCCAGCAGACGGGCCAGCTCGTACCGTTTCGCGATCATCCGGTCGAGCACCGGAATGTTGGCGGGATACGCGCGGTTCAGAAATTCCTTGAGGAGGCGCTGGCGCACGTCCGATTTCTTCGCGTAGCTCATGATCGGGAAGAAGTCCGGGTACTCGATGCTGATCGAGATCTTCCCGTCCGGCCCGGCGGGATGCCCCTTGACGTAATCCTCGGGGAGCCCGTCCAGATCGGCCGCGCTGTCCAGCTTGATCGTGCGGGAGTCGTTCCGGATGTTCTTGTCGAATTCCTGGCCGATCGCGACCAGCTCCTCGCGGAGGGCGGCGATCTTCTTGCGCGTGGCCTCGTCCTTGTCCACGCCCGAGAGCCGGAAGTCGCGGAGGGTCTTCTCGACGGCGTAGCGGGTCTTCGGCTCGGCGGTCTTCACGTCCAGCGAGGCGAGCGCGTCATAGACGCCGCGATTCAGGCCGAGGTCGTTCACGAACTTGCTCGCCGCCCGGGTCTCTTCCTCGGCCACGGCGCGCACGGTGGAGTCGGGGTGGACCGACTCGATCAGGTTGGCGGAGTATGCGGCGTTGTCCGCATGGAGCAGCGCTTCGTTGTATGGTACCAGCGTGTTCTCGAGGGTCCGCGGGCCCTTGACTTGGAGGAGACGGTCGAGGGCCTGGCTCGCGGTCCGGAGCTCGCCGTCCGCGAGCGCCCGAAAGCCCCCCGAATCGGGCTGTCCCGTCCAGAAGGGAGCCACCATCGGAGTGCCGCCATCGATGACTTGAACGGTTCCCGAGGCGTCCGCGGCGAGGAGAGCGGGGGGAGCAGCACTCACCGCGCACAGGGCGCCGAAGACCGCCGTAAGAATCAGAATGGGATGACGCATTCCTTTGTTGCGCACACGTCCCTCCACGGAAGACCGGATGGGGTGATGATGATGTCAGGTGGGGTGCCCGAAGCCGAGGCCATGCTACCACAGCGATGACGCGCGACCGGACCCTCCTTTACGCGGCCGCGCTGGCACGCGCCACGGGCGTCGGGATGTCGGGCGTTCTCGTGGGTCTCTATGCCTCCGAGCTGGGGTCGACCGCGACGGGCGTGGGGTTCGTGATCTCCGCGGGCCTCCTGGGAGTCGCCCTGGGGACCCTGGGGGTCACGCTCTACGCCGAGCGGCTGGGCCGGACACGCTGCCTGATCGCGCTCGCGGTACTCTCCGCCCTGGGGACAGCCGCGTTCGCCCTGGCTCCATCCGCTTGGATGCTTGCTCCGGCCGCGGCGTTGGGAATGGTGAACGGGATGGGGCGGGATCGCGGCGCGGCCTTCTCCCTGGAGCAGGCGCTCCTTCCCGACATGACCGACGAGCGGGGAAGGACCGGCGCCTTCGCCTGGTACAACGTGGTCCTGGATTTCGGGCACGCGCTGGGAGCCCTGGCCGCCCTCCTCCCCAGCCTGCTCCGGCGCGCGGGTGTGGCTCCGATCGCCTCCTACCGGGGGAGCTTTCTCGCGGTGGCAGCGCTGAGCCTCGTGGGCGCCGTGGCCTACGCGGGGCTGAGCGCGCAGGTTCGGGACCGGAAGATCCGGGCGCAGGCGGCCCCTCTTGCTCCCGAGTCCAAGCGGCGGATCGCGCGGCTCGCGGGGCTTTTCGCCATGGACAGCCTGGGGGGCGGATTCCTCACCACGGCGCTTCTCTCCTACTGGTTCTTCAAGCGGTTCGGGCTCGGCGAGGAGACCCTTGCGCCGCTCTTCCTCCTGGCGCGTGTCGCGAATGCCGGCTCGCATCTTGCCGCGGCGTGGCTGGCCCGGAGGATCGGACTCCTCCGCACCATGGTCTTCACGCATCTGCCTTCGAGCCTTCTGCTCCTCACCGTGCCCATCGCCCCGTCCTTCCCCGTGGCGGCGCTCCTCTATCTCCTGCGCGAGTGTCTCGTCGAGATGGACGTGCCCACGCGGCAATCCTACGTGGTGGCGGTGGTGGCGCCCTCGGAGCGCGCGGCCGCGGCGGGCGCGACGAACCTCGTGCGAACGGCGGGATGGGCGGTCGCGCCCGCGCTTGCGGGAGCCGCGATGCAGGGCGTGGCGCTCTGGGCTCCGCTGGCGGCGGGAGCGGCGCTCAAGATCGGCTACGACCTTCTGCTCTATCGCGCGTTCCGGAGGATCAAGCCGCCGGAGGAGGAGTAGCGGGCGAGGATCAGTTCTCGCGGCGGCGGGCGTAGTCCTTGGGCGCGGCCGCGAACTGCCGCTGGGTGGTCGGTGACTCGAAGTAGTAGAGGCGGTCCTGATAGTTCGTGTGCGGGGAGCGAGGCGTCGGCCGGAAGCGCTTCTGCGTGACCGGGTCCGTGAGGGGTCCCGAGTATCGGACCGGGTCGGTGAGGAACCGCTTCTTGGAGTCGTTCCCGGAGAAGAAATAAGCCTCCTGGTTCACGAAGACCCGCAGCTTGGGATCGAAGGAGGCCACGCGCGCCGGATAGATGGGATCCCTCATCGAGACGCCGAGGTTTTTCAGGAACGGGGCTGGGTCTTCACCGAAGACCGCGGGGCAGGTGTGTCAGCAGAACCCGATCGGCTGCCGGTTCACGTACATGGGCCGGATGCCGGGATTCAGATGGCCGTGGCGGACGGGGCACTGCTCGTTCACCGACATCATCGAGTCGTACTGGAGCTTGGTGAACGCCGGCATCCGGGGGGGCGCCGGTTTCTGGCCGGGGGGCGGCATCGGCACCCGAACCGGCGCGAGCGCGAAAGCGGCGACCAACACCAGCGCGGCGAGCTCGCCCAGGACGTCCCGTTTCTTCCCAGCCACCTTCATCCTCGCCTCCTCCAGCCGGTTCCACCGTCGTTACCGCAGCAAGTAGAACACGGGGCAGGGGGGCCGAAATAGGGTATTCTCTCGCCATGAACGACCGGCCCCGCGCCCCGGAGCTTCCGTCCGGCTTCGCCTGGTTGAACACCGATCGCCCGCTCACGTTCGCGAAAGAGCTTCAGGGCCAGGTGGTCCTGCTGGATTTCTGGACCTATTGCTGCATCAACTGCATGCACGTCCTTCCGGACCTCGCGTACCTCGAGGAAAAATACCGCGATCAGCCCTTTCTGGTCATCGGCGTTCACAGCGCCAAGTTCACGAACGAGGGGCAGCGTCAGACCGTCCGTGCCGCGGTGGGCCGTTACGAGATCGCCCATCCGGTGGTCATTGACGAGAACATGCGCCTGTGGAGCGAGTACGCCGTTCGCTCCTGGCCGACCCTGGTGCTCGTGGGATCCGACCGGCGCGTGATCGGCGTGGTCGCGGGAGAGGGAAACCGGGAGACCCTGGACCAGGGCATCGCCGCTGCCCTCGAGGAGGGACGCGCGAACGGCACGCTTGCCCCGGCGCCGATTCACCCCGCCCGCGAGCGCTCCGTGCGCGCCGCGACGGGGCTGGCGTTCCCCGGCAAGGTGCTCGCGGATCCCGCCGGCGGGCGTCTCTTCATCGCGGACTCCAATCACAATCGCATCGTGGTCGCCACGCTCCCGGACCGGGAGGGGCGGTCGCGCTTGATCCGCACGATCGGACTCGGCGGCGTCGGCCGCGAGGACGGATCTCAGGATTGCGCGGGCTTCCATCACCCGCAGGGGCTCGCGCTCGCGCACGAGACGCTCTACGTCGCGGATACCGAGAACCACATGATCCGCGCCGTCGATCTTGGAACCGGGTCGGTGAGCACGGTCGCGGGCACCGGCGTGCAGGGGTACGACCGCTCCGGCGGAAAGATCGGCACGCAGCAGGCGCTCAACTCACCCTGGGACCTCGCCATCGAGGGCTCCACGCTCTACATCGCGATGGCGGGACCTCACCAGCTCTGGCGCCTCGATCTTCCGATGGGATTTGCCCGGGCCTTCGTGGGGAGCGGCCGGGAGAACATCGTCGACGGGCCGGTCGAGGGCGCGGCGCTCGCGCAGCCGTCGGGGCTGGCCCTCTCGGGCAACTACCTCTACTTCGCCGATTCCGAGGTCAGCGCGGTACGCCGCGTGGATCTCGCCGAGGAGAAGGTCGAGACGCTGATCGGGCGCGGCCTCTTCGACTTCGGGGATCGCGACGGAGATTTCGACGCCGCGCGGCTTCAACACCCGCTGGGCGTGGCGGCGTGGAGAAACCGGATCCTGGTCGCGGACACGTACAACCACAAGGTCAAGGAGATCGACGTCGCGGGCCGAACCATCAAGACGCTCGCGGGTGACGGCCGTCCCGGCACCGAGCGCGAGGGACGCCTGGCTCTCTTCGAGCCGGGGGGGCTCCACGCGGCCGACGACCTGCTCTACATCGCCGACACCAACAACCACCGCGTCGTGCGGCTCAATCTCGTGGACGGAAGCTGGCGCGAAGTGGTGATCGACGGACTGGAAGCGCCCGAGCTCGCGGAGGCGGGCGACGAAGGGGAGCACGCGGTGATCTCGACCGCGCGGCTTCGGGCCGGGGCATCCACCGCCTGGCGCGTTGCGGTGAAGCTGCCCCAAGGCGCGCACGTGAGCGAGGAAGCTCCCGCGAGCATCCGCGTGGCGCGCGGATCGGAAGTGATGCTCCAACGCACGCTCCTGGGCGAGCCGTGGCCTTTGGCCTTCGAATTGCCGGCGCAGCCCGAGGGCGCCCAGGACCTTCACGTCCAGGTCTCATTCGCCTACTGCAACGAAGGTCAAGGAGTCTGCGTTCCCGCGAATCCAAGCTGGCGGGTTCCCGTGACGTTCGACCGCAACGGGGAAGCCTCCGCCGAACTGACCGCTTCCTTATCCTGAACCGCCACCGGCCATGCCTCGATTCGTAGGCGAGCTGTTCCACGCGGGTCAGGTTCTACTGATCCCCGTTCTGGTCCTCTTCAACGCGTTCTTCGTCGCGGCGGAGTTTTCCCTCGTCACCGTGCGGCGGACGCGCCTCGAGGAGCTGCAGGCGAAGCGCACCCCGGGTGTCTGGTTCGCGCTCCAGGCGACCGCGCGCATCGATCAGATGATCGCGGCGACCCAGCTCGGGATCACGATGACGAGCCTGGCGCTGGGCTGGGTCGGGGAGCCGGGGCTGGCACACTTCATCGAGCCCTGGTTCGGATTCCTTCCCGCGGCCTGGGGACCGGTGGCCGCGCACACCGCCGCGACGATCTTCGCGTTCGGGTGCATCACGTTCCTGCACGTCGTGGTGGGTGAGCTGGCGCCCAAGACGATCGCGATCCGGATTCCCGATGTGGTCGCGATCCGGCTGGCGGCCCCGCTCCTCGCCTTCGAGCGCGTCGGCCGGCCGTTCATCCGGCTGACGAGCTACGCGGGACGATCGTTGGCTCGAGCCTTGGGCTACGCCCCCGCGCCGCATCAGCACGTGCACTCCGTCGAGGAGCTTCAGCTGCTCGTGGAGGACGTCTCGGAGGCGGGGCGCATGACGGCGGAGCACGCGGAATTGCTGAAGAACGCGTTCCGCCTTCCGGCGAAGAAGGTGGAGGAGGCGATGGTTCCGCTCGCGAAGGTCTCGATGCTCGATCTGCGGGCCACGCCGGAGCAGATCATGCACGCGGTGCAGGACAGCGTGCACACGCGCTTTCCGGTCTCCGACGGCGAGCGAACGAACATCGTGGGGATCGTGAACGCGAAGGACCTGTTCTACATCTATACGACGAGCGGCTTGATCCAGATCGCCGACGCGATGTATCCGCCGACGTGGGCGCCTCCGGAGCGCTCGATCGCGGAGCAGCTCAAGGAATTCCGGAAGATCCGCCGGCAGATGGCGATCGTGGCGGCTCCGGGCAATGTGCCGCTCGGGATCATCACGCTCGAGGACATCATCGAGGAGCTGGTGGGCGAGATCGAGGACGAGCACGACGTGCGCGGCGTGCGCGAGGCAGTGGAGGCGGCCGTGGCGACGCGGGCGCCGCAGGAGGGGAGGCCGCGCTGGCCCTGGGCGCAGAAGCGCGAGGGGTGAATCAAGCCGTAGCCCGGGTGGCGGAAAGGCAGACGCAGGGGACTTAAAATCCCCTGGGGGAAACCCCATGCAGGTTCGAGCCCTGCCCCGGGCACGACACCCTCAAAGGACTTACGCGGGACCTCTGCGCCAGCCGGTTCTGCTGCCTCGCCTGGCTGTGCCGCTTTTGGGCGCGAATCCGGCCACGTTGACGCACCGCCTGCTCCTCCGGGTACGCCCGCACTGACGCGTCCAGTGAGCGTTCTCACCAGTACAGTTCGGTGTACGGCGTCCATACCGGGGAGGGTGGGAATCTGAATTCGTATCCGCCAAG
>DASQAV010000019.1:0-62220 GCA_035635575.1 Candidatus Dormiibacterota bacterium
ACGCTCGCTCCGTCGCTCAAGACCTACGTGACGCTCGCGCGGCCGGACCGCCGCGAGCACGCGCTTGCCTACCTGCTCATGTCGCAGAGCGTCGGGTGGTTTCTGGGGAGCCTGGGCGGCTCCCGCCTTCTCGATCGCGAGCTCGGAGCCGGGTTCCGTGCGGCGCTCTGGATCGCGGCCGCCCTCCTCGCGGCGCACACGATCCTCGTCGGCGTGGCGCTCCGCGATTTCCGCCGCCCGCCCGCAGTGCGGCAGAGCCGCGGCTGGCTCCAGGGCGTGATCCAGGATCTCGCCTCCCTTTACGAAAACCCAAGACTGCTCCGGGTGTGCGTGATGATTTTCTTCCTGGTCGCCGGGAACTACATCACATGGGGATTCTTCTCGGTCTTCTTCGTAGAGCATCTCCACGCCAGCCTGCGCACCCTTGGCCTGGCCCTCGGCACCTCTTCCCTCCTGGGGATTGCGCTCATGCCCGCGGTGGGCCCTCTGGTGCGCCGGTTCGGCGGAGAGCGGGTCCTGGCCGTGGGGACGACCCTCTACATCGTCATGTACCTGGGGATGGCGGTGACGCGCAGCCCCATCGCGGCGGCGACGCTCTTCGCGATGCCGCTCTACGGCATGGTCAACGTGAGCGCGAGCACGCTCGCGGCGCAGCACTCGACGGCCGCGCAGCGTGGCGGAGGGCTTGGGGTCCTGAACGGCACGTATGCGCTCGCCACGATCGTGGGTCCCCTGATCGGCGGGCTCCTGGCGGATCGCGCCGGGCTTGCCTCGATCCCGTGGACCTCTCTCGGCTTCGCGGTCGTCGCGAGCGTGATCGCGTGGAGGTCGGTGGTGGCGCGCGACCCCTCGCCCGCGGGGGCCCGGGAGTCGCCATCGAGCTGAAGAATTCGAGATTGTGGCGGGGTACTGCCTGCTGGTATCATTTCTGGGCTGGGTGTCGACGTTCCTACCCGGCACCTGTCAGCCCAACTCAGCCTAGCAAAAGGACTTAGCCTCGATGAGATTCCCGGTCCGCACTACGGTCCTGATCGCTCTCGGACTCAGTCTCCTCACAGCGCCTCTCGCAATCTCGGGCCCTTCGGGCTCACTCAATCGCTCCGACAAGCCCGCGCCCGGAGAGAAAAAGCTCCCCTGGCTCGCGTTCGATGCGGCCACGGAGAAGGCGAAGAAGGAGAACAAGCACCTGATCGTGGACGTCTACACGACCTGGTGCGGCTGGTGCAAAGTGATGGATCGTCAGACCTACGGGAACAAGGAAGTCGCCGAATACCTGACGGAGAATTTCGTGCTGGCGAAGGTGAACGGCGAGTCCTCGGCAGAGCTTCACTACAAGGGGGAGGCGATGTCGGAGAAGACGTTCGCCCGCAAAGTGGGTGTGACGGGATTTCCGACCACGTACTTCCTCAAGCCGGACGCCGACATCATCGGCGGCGCTCCCGGCTACATCCCGCCCGACAATTTCATGATCTACGCCAAGTACGTCAGCACGAGGTGGTACGAAAAGGGGACGCCCCAGGAGTACATGAAGGCGACCCAGGAGCAGGGCGCAGTAACCCCTTCGAACTAACCTAGGCCCAGGGCACCGCGAGGTTGAGCTGCCGCAGCTTCGCCTCCAGCTCGTCGCGCTCCCGGTTCTTCGCCAGCGTTCCATCCACCTGGTTCAGCATGCCCGCCTTCTTCGCAATCGCCAGGGCGCCCGCCGAATCGGATGTGGTCACGGCCGCAATGATCTGCCACTCGGTCTGGGAGAGCTCCAGGGCGTTCATGGAGTAGTCCAGGAACGCTTCCCAGGTGATCGGGCACCACCGGTTCACGATCTCGTTTCCGATCAGCTCGGCGTAGGCCCGGATCTCTTCCTGAGCGTGCGGATCCATGCGGAGCCTCAGGAAATGAAGCAGATTGTGGAGGTTGGTCTTCCAGTAAGCCTCGGTGTAGGTGGAAAGGGGCAGGTCCTTGCGCGCTTGTTCGCGCGAGACGCCCGCGGCCAGCCGCTCCTCGTAGAGCTTTCGCGCCGACTCCTGAAGCTGAGCCTCTTTCTCCGAGAGCTTGGTGCCGGCGCCCTGGTCGAGGTACTCGTCGCTCCCCTGCTTGTTCCTTTTCGACTGTATTCGCCAGGCCTCCGGGGGCGTTTTCTGCGCTGAATCGATCGCCACCGAATAGCGGGTGGAGTACTCGTTAATGGAGGCCGTGCGATGCCGGATCCACTGCCGCCAAGCGTCCATGGGAACGCGAACGTGAAGCTTGATCTCGCACATCTCGAAGGGAGTGGTATGGCGATGCCGCATGAGGTAGCGGATCAGGCCGCGGTCCTCGTGGATTCGCTTCGTGCCCGCGCCGTAGGAAACGCGCGCGGCCTGCACGATCGACTCGTCGGAGCCCATGTAGTCCACAACGCGCACCAGGCCGTCATCCAGGACGCGGAACGGCTTGCCCAGGATCGCGTCGAGTGCCTGGACCCTGGGCCGCTCGATGGGAACGCCCGTCTCGTTCATCTCGATCGAATCTAGCACGGGAGCGTACGATGCGTGCGGCATGGACCTAGAACTGAAGTTCGGTGCGCTTCAAGAGGACGCCGCGCTGGACATTCACCACTGCCACCACATCCTCCCGCTCCACCCGGCCCAGCGCGGCGTCTACCCCGCGGTCGAGACACGAAGGATCCCCACGCATCGTTTCGGAGGGGGACACCTAACGTTCATTCCACCGCGTCGGAGTACGATGACGTGTGACGTACAGATGAATACACGTTGATGATGGTGAAAGGGAAGAGACAAAAACGAATCACCGAAAAAATTTTCTCGCGCGAGGCGCGACACGATCGCGCGCGGCGCGAGTGAACCAAACGAACCACTCTCTCGTCCGATCGAGTACGCGCGAGCGCGCGGCTCACGGGAACTCTTGACGGCGGGAACGCCTCACCGGCACCAACCGTTCTCCTATCCGACAAGAAAGGTCCGTGATGCATGCCGACCTTCGCGATTCAGTGCACACGGTCTTCGTAATCTCCTGCGATCAGGAGAGGTTCGCCTGCGATGCCTGGTTCGGAACACACACGCGCCAAAGGCTCGGGTAGATTCACGCAGGGATTCGTGAGTCTATCCATCAACTTTCAAGCCAATCCGGAAGATCGGCGACGCTGTCGACCACGGCGGTCGGTTCTGGCTTGAACCGGGTCTCATCTTCGGGACGAAATTTCCCGGTGCGCACGAGAATGCCCTTCATCTCGAGCGCGACGCTCGCCGAGACGTCGAATTCGGCGTCATCCCCCACCATGACGATCTCCGCGCGGCGTACGCCCGCGTCTTCCGCCACGGAGTCGAAGAGGAGGGGCGAGGGCTTGCCCAGATTTTCCGCCTCGCGTCCCGACGCGTAGGTCAGAAACGCCGCGACCGGGCCGAGATCCGTGACCATCTCGCCCTGCTTCCGGAAATATCGGTTGCGCTGCAGTGCATAGAAGGCCGCGCCCTCGAAGAGGCGCCGGAACGCGGGCTGGAGATCGGCGATGCGGAGCGAATGCCCCTCGGTCGCGAGCAGGATGGCCGGCCCCTGGGGATCTTCCACGAACCAGCGGAAGTCCTCGCGCGCTCCGGGCTCGGCAAAGAGCATCCCGCATGCATGCCCGCGCCCGGGCAGCACGCGGCTCGCCACCGTGACGGGGGTCACGAGCTCCCTGAGGTCGTCCAGGAAGCCTTTCCGCTTCAAATCCTCCGCCAGGACCCGTTGCGGAACGCTCGTGGTGTTGGTCACGAGCCTCACCGGAACCCTTTTCCGGATCTGACGCACCGCCTCGGCAGTCCCGGGGATCGGCGGACCGAGAACGCCGTCCGTAAGGGTCCCGTCGATGTCGAGGCAGACGAGGCGGATACCGGGCCGGCTCATGGCGCGCATGATAGAAGCTGCACCCGCGACGCGAGAGCACTAATCTAAGGGGCATCCGTGAGGCGTGGTGCCCACGGAATCGATCCGCCGGGAGCGACTCGCCCCGGCGAGAGGAGGACACGATGCGACCAGCGATGGTGCATTGGTGGAAGCACGGACGCCATGGATCCCACCGTGGCGAGTACGCGGGCTGCGGAAGCTTCGTCCGCAGCGAGGCGCCGGAAGCAACTTATGGATCTGGCGCGGAATTCCAGGCTGGATTTGGCGGAGGCGCATTCGGAGTCCGGAGACCGCTCCGGTTCCTGGCGTTCCGGCTGGGCCTGGATGAGACGCAGGTCGCGGAGCTCGCGAAGATCCTGGACGAGCTCAAGACCGAGCGCGCTCAAGCGGCGGTGGACGACCGCCGCGCCCTCACCGCCTTTGCCGAGGCGGTCCAGGGGGAAACGTTCGATGAGGCGAAGTCCAAGGCAGCCACGTCCCTTCGGACGAAAAGCGCGGAAAATCTACAGATCGCGGTCTCCCGCGCGATGGCACGGATGCACGCCGTCCTGAACGCGGATCAGCGAGCGAAGCTGGCTCACCTGATCCGGACAGGCTCCTTGTTGATCTGACAGGGGGTGCGGTAGGTGGTTAAAAACGAGGGAGCGATGTTTCCCCAGCAAAATTTTTCCGTAGGATTTTGCGGGGAAACATCGCTCCCTCGTTTATTGGTACCTACCGAACCAACCCCTCTCGAACAGCATGGATAAAGTCCGTGTAAGCGGGCTCCAGCCCCGCGGCTCGCAAGTCGGTGGCGATCTGACCCCGGTGATACGAAGAGTGGAGGAGAACGTGGCTCAGGATGTCGCCGACCGAGTTCGTCCAGCTCTCCCCCTTCGAATTGACGTAGGAGATCTGCTGGGATAGCCCGGCAGGGCGCATCCCTTTCAGATAATCCTTCCAGAGCGGCGGAAGCTTTCCGCCCTGTGCCTCGCACTGGTCCCGCGTCCACTCCGGCCAGACCGAGAAGGCCTGCTTCCAGCCCTTGATCCGCCCGATCCAGAGCCATTCCGCGGCAACGATGTGCGACATGTATCGAAGCGCATTGGGCGGCGGGCTTCCGCGCAGGGACCGGAGCGCCTCCTCGTTGGCCCACGCGTTGTGGGCGAACTCCCGCTCCAGATGGGTGACCAGATCCATGGCGCCGGATTCTCGCGCCCGAGGCGGGCCCTGTCCAGCCCTACCGCTTCGCCCCTCCCGACCGCGGCGCCACTACTCGAGCGATGAAGGCGAAGAGCGGGCCGCTTTCCTGGATCCGCAGCGCGAACACCGCCGCCAGGTACATGACCGTCGCCGCGGCGATTCCGCTCGCCACGACCGCGACCCGCGCCGTCAGGCTGGAGAGGCCCAGGGCGCGCTCCACGCCCATGGCCGCCGCGTAGGCCGCCACCGCCGCGAGCAAGGAAGCCAGGAAGATCTTCGCGGTGGATCTCACGAGCAGCCGCCCGCCCATGGGACCGATCTTCCGCCGCAGCACCTCGAAGAGGAGCACGAAGTTCACCACGGAAGCGATCGAGGTCGCCAGCGCCAGGCCGCGATGGCGGAGCGGGCCCATGAGAGCCAGGTTCAGCGCAATGTTCAGGGTGATGGTCACGAAGGAGATCGTGACCGGAATGCGGGTCATCCCCAGCGAGTAGTAGACAGGGACCAGGACGCGCACCGCCGAGAAGGCCGAGAGGCCAACGGCGTACGCCCAGAGCGCCTGCGCCGTTTCCCAGGAATCATTCGGTCCGAAGCGGCCGTGCTGGTAGAGGAGCGCCACGATCGGGTGGGCGAGCGCGATCAGGAGCATCGTGGCGGGCAGCGTGAGGAAGAGCCCGAACCGGAGCGAGAAGGAGATCGTGCGCTTCAGCTCTGGCATCTCCCGCCGGGCCGCGTGGCGCGACACCTCGGCCAGCGTGACCGTGGCGATGGCGACGCCGAAGAGCCCGATCGGAAGCTGCATGAGGCGATAGGCGTAGTTCAGCCAGGAGACACTCCCCTGCGGAAGCATGGAGGCCAGGAACGTGTTCACGAAGATGTTCACCTGGGTCGCCGCCAGCCCGACCGCCGCGGGCGCCATGAGCCCCACGATCCGGAGCACCCCTGGATCGCGGAAGGAGAAGATCGGCCTCCAGCGGAAGCCCTGGGCGTAGAGCGACGGGACCTGAATGAAAAGCTGCCCCAGCCCTCCAAGGATCACCCCGAAGGCCATCCCGACGATCGGCTGGAGCCCGAAGCGGGGGCAAAAGGGCGCGATCAGGAAACCGGAGGCGATCAGGGCCAGGTTGAGCATCGTCGGCGCGATGGCCGGGATGAAGAAGACGCGGCGCGTGTTCAGGACGCCCATGACGGCGGCCGCCAGCGCAACCAGGAGGAGGAACGGCGTCATGATCCGGGTCATCTGGGTGGTCAGCTCGAGTTTTCCCGGCACCTGCCCGAACCCAGGGGCCATCCAAGGCACCAGGCGATCGGCGAAGAGGATGCCCAGCAGGCAGACCACGGAAACCGTCACGAGAAGGAAGTTCATCACGAGGTTGGCGAGCCGCATCGCCGCCTCGCGGCCCTGACGCTCCTGCACCTGCGTGAGGGTGGGCACGAACGCGGCGCTCATCGCACCTTCGGCGAAGAGATCGCGGAGCAGATTCGGTATTCGGAAGGCGACCTGGAAGGCGTCGACCGCGAATCCCGCGCCGAAGAAGGCAGCGAAGATCTGCTCCCGGATGAGACCGAGGGCGCGGCTCAACAGGGTGGCCAGCGAGACGACGCCGGCGGCTCTGGCGAGTCCGGATTCCCTGCTGGGAGGAGGAGGGCCCTTGGGGGCCGCCTCGGCGGCGGCCTGGGAGGGCGGAACGGGCAGCGGGATCTCCGCGGAGACGTCGTCCGGTGGCTCGGGCGGTGGCTCGCGGTTCTCCGTCACGTGGCCGCATCCTCAAGGGAGCCTGTGAGCTTGTCAAGCGCGCGGCCCGGGTACGTAGGCCACGATCCTAGGCACACGTAGGGCCGGAACCGAACCGCGCAAATGGCTCGGTGTTCTGTTATAATTAGAGGTGACCCGGGAGGCCGCTCTCGGGGCCACCAGCCCAATCCGAGGAGAATTCCCATGGCCGCCCACGACCAGGACAAAGAGCTCGTCGAACGTCTCATCGCGGAGACCAACCTCTCGGCGAGGATGGACGCTTTGATCGGGGAAATCTGCGACAAGCTCCGGGAATACGGCGTCTCCTCGCCGCACAAGGCCTTCAACGACCTCGTCGACCCGTTCCGCGAGTACTTCATGCTGGAGTACGAAGAGGAGCGCGGGCTGGAAGAATCCGAGGAAGAAGAAGAGGATGAAGAGGAGGACGAGGAGCGGAATTACTAGCGCTCATCCGTCCTCGGGTTCGCCGTCTCCGCACACAACCGTCTCAAGAGTCCCCCATTCCGTCTCTCCATCAGGACGCCGTCCTTTCCTTGCGGCAGCTCGAGTATTTTCGGAATCGCGCGAAGCCGGGGATCATGGGACTATTCCGCGTCTCAATTCCGCTTGAGGAAGGTCACCCACTGGCCGATTTTCCCAAGGACAGGCGCTGTCCGATCCCGGGGAGCCTGCATGAAAGACTATGAGGGGTAAGGGGAAAGGGCAAGCCCGTCCGGGGAAGACCGCCGCGCGCACGAAGAGGACCGCCAGGGCGAAGCGGCCCTCACGCGCACGCGCTCCGGTGATGCTGACCCGTCCCGAAGCCCGCTACTGCATGGTCTGTGGCGGCAGGATGCGGAAGATCACGGAGCACGGCGTGCGGCGCAGCGCCTGCGCGCGATGCGGGTTCATCGCGTATCGAAACCCGGTGCCCGCGTGCGGGGTACTGGTCCGCCGCGGAGAGGCCGTCCTGCTCGCGCGCCGGGCGCACGAGCCGCGCCGGGACGCGTGGGGGATTCCGGCGGGCTTCATGGAGTACGGCGAGCATCCCGAGACGACCGCCGTCCGTGAAGCGCTGGAGGAGACCGGCCTTCGCGTGAAGCTGACGAAGCTCTTCGGCGTCTACGCGGGACGCGACGATCCGCGGACGCGCGCGGTGCTGATTCTCTATCACGCGCGCGTGACCGGAGGAAGGCTGGAAGCCGGGGATGACGCGAGCGAGCTGGGCTGGTTCCGGCTCGACCGTCTGCCGCGGCCGATCGCATTTCGCTCGCATCGTGAAGCGCTGAGGGATCTGCGCCGGATGGACCGGCGTCTTGCCGCACCCGGGAAGGGGAATCGATGAGCGTTCGGATCCTGCATCTCGCCGACCTGCACCTCGGGGCCGCGTTTCCCAACATGGGGGAGCACGGTCCGGAGCGGACGCGAGATTTCCTGAGCGCCTACCTGCGCGCGGTCGATTTCGCGGCCGGCGAGGCGAAGCCCGTGGACCTCGTGGTGATCGCGGGCGACCTCTTCGACACGCACGATCCCGACGAGGGGCTGGTCTTCCAGGTCGAGACCTCCTTGGAGAAGCTGACCAAGGCCAAGGTTCCGGTCGTCCTCGTCCCGGGCACGCACGACGCCTACTCCTACCGCCGCTCGGTGTACCGGAGGCTTCGCCTTCCCGAAGGGGCTCACCTCCTCTCCAACCCGCGGCTCTCGCCCGGACCCCGTCTCACGATCCAGGACGAGACCGTCCAGCTCTACGGAATCGCCTATGATCCCGCCGTCTCCGCTCGTCCGCTCAGCGAATTCACCCGGAGCGGAGTGGCCGACTATCACGTCGCCGTGCTCCACGGGGCGCTGCAAGACAACCCCTCGTGGAAGATCCGCCCCTCGGACCTTCCGATCGAGCGCTCGGAGATCGCGGCCTCGGGGCTCAGCTACCTGGCACTCGGGCACTACCACAACTTTGTCGAGGTGCGCGAGGGGGGCTCGGTCGCGGTCTACCCCGGAACCCTCGAGGGAAGGAAGTTCGGCGAGGACGGGGCACGCTACCTTCTCGTGGCGACCCTTTCTCGTGGAAACGTCTCCCTGGAGCGCAAGCCCTGGAACACCCGAACCCTCTCCCAGGTGTCGATCGATTTCACGAGCGCCGAGATCCACGACGAGCGCCGCCTCCTCGACCGGATCGCCGCCTTCGCCGGGGATCGCGAGATCGTCCGGGTTCGCCTGGAGGGCGCGGCGGATTTCGCGTACGAGTCCGAGCGCATGGACGCCTCGGTCCGGAACCGCTTCTTTTATCTCGAAGTCGACGACCGGACCTTCCTCGTGGACAAAGCCCTCCTCGGGCAGTTTCAGGACGAGGCCACCATCCGCGGCGCGTTTGTGAGGCGCACGCTGGATCGCCTCGCCAAGGCGAAGACTTCGCAGGAAAAGGAAACGGTGACGCTCGCGCTCCGGCTCGGGCTCGCCGAGTTCCAGAATCCCCGCCATGCGGTTTGAGCGCGTCACGGTCGAGGGCTTTGGCCCTGTAGTTGGATTCGACGTCACGTTCGAGCCGCGCCGGCTGAACCTGGTCATCGGACCGAACGAGGCCGGGAAGTCCTCCTTCGCCGCCGCCATGGTGGCGACCCTGTTCGGGGTTTCCTCCCACGAGGAGGAACAGCGCAGCAAGCCCTGGGAAAACGCGCGATACCGCACCACGGTGATCTTCGAGGCCCAGGGAGGCCGGTTCCGCGTGCGCCGGGATTTCGGCACCCACGAGGTTCACGCCGAGCGGCTGGCACCCCAGGGGGATCAGACCGAGACCGTGCTCTTCCAGGGCACGGCGAACCCGCGCGGCCGCGGGCCCGAGGTGGAGCAGTACGAGACGCTCCTCCGCGGCTGGTTCGGGTTCACGGACGCGCGCCTTTTCCAGGAATCCTGCTTCGTGCGGGAGAATGTTCTCGAGACGAAGATCTCCCCGGAGCTGCGCCACCTGATCTCGGGAGCGGTGGAAGCCGACTACCAGGAGATCCAGAACGCGCTGGTCGACCGGCTGGACGTGCTCACCATGGAGCACCCCTTCGCTCCGGGCGTGAAGCGCAACGTCCGCTCGATCGAGAAGCGCCTCCAGAATCTCGAAGTGCTGCGCGGCCGGCTCACCCGCTCGGAGTACGTGCTCCGGGAGCTGAAGTCGAATTTCGCCGAGAAGAGCGCCGCGGAGGCGCGCATCAACGAGCTCAAGGCGGACAGTAGCGCGAAGGAGAAGCTGCTCTCCGATCTCGAGATCCTGGTCCGCCTGCGCGAGGACCAGAAGAAGCTCATGAAGCGCGGCCCGGAGATCGGGATCGAGCTGACCCGGTCGCGCAGGGCGCGCACCCGATTACAGGATATCGATCGCAAGGTCGCGGAGAACCTGAGCTACCTCGCGAACGCGCCCGAGGAGGTCGAGTCCGATCTCATGCGGCTCGAGATCCTCCGCGCCCAGCGCGCGCGCCACGTCGAGAGGTCCGAAACCGAGCGGAAGCGGCTGGAGGAGACGCACGCTCCGCCCTTCCCGCTCGTTCTCCTCATGGGCCTCGCGGTGGGCGCCGCCCTGGGATTCCTGGGCTACGCCGCGTCCAAGTCGCCGATCGCCGCGGGCATCGGCGGGGTGCTGGGTGCCGCCGCGGGGATGATCGCCATGCGCGTCTTCGGCCAGAACGCGGAGCGCGGAAAGGCGCTCGCCGAGGCGAAGATCCGGGTCGCGGACGACAACATCAAGACCCTGAAGCAGGAGATCGAGGTCATCGAGATCCGCGTGCATCCCTATCTCAAGGGGCGGCCGATCGAGAACGTCATCGCCGATCTGAAGCAGCTCCGGGAGCTGGAGCAGGAGCGCCGGGAGCAGGCGGCGGTAGTCCAGTCGCTCCCGATCCCCGAGCGCCTCGAGGCGGAGGCCGGGGAGATCGACGAGGCCGTGAACGCGCTCCGCGCCAAGGAGCGATTCCTCGTCGGGCAGACGCCCTTTCTGACCCCGTTCAAGGACGACCCGGTCGGCGCCGCGGAGGCTTCGGACCGCGTGAAGCGCGAGCTGACCGGCCTCAGGACCAAGATCGAAGCGGAGCAGGAATCGCTGGACCGCCTGCTGCGGCGCCCCGGCGGCGGAGGAGACGCCGACGCCGAGAATCTGGAAGTGCTGGCGGAGTCGATCGAGGACGAGGAGGAGGCGCTCCTGCGCGAGCAGCGCCAGCGGGACGCCCTGGTCTGCGCCCTGGAGGTCCTCCGCGAATCGGTGCTCGATTACCAGAAAGAGCACGTTGCCCGACTGGCCCAGGCCGCAGGAAAGTCGCTCTCGCACATCACGAAGGGACGCTACAAGGCGGTGACGCTCGACGCCGATCTGAGTCCCAGGGTCACCCTGGACGGGAGGTCCGACGTCCCCCTGGAGTCCCTGAGCCATGGGACCCGGGATGCTTTCTACTTCTGCCTCCGCGCCTCACTCGCGCAGGAACTCGCGGCCCGGGAGCCACTTCCGCTCGTCCTGGACGACCCCACCTCCCACTTCGACGAGGATCGCCGCGGAATCCTGCTCGGGCATCTGGAGGATCTGGCCAAGGATATCCAGATCATCCTGCTCACGCATGACCGCCGGGTCCTGAACCAGATCCGGGAGGCCCACGTCCTGAAAATCGGAACGGAAGGCTACGCAAGCGATTCAGCCCGCAAGATCGACGTCCGCCGCTAGCACAATCCGGTCAAGTTCAGCCACGTAAGGGCCGACGTTTGTCCCGTATGGCCAATCCCAGCGTCGTGAAGAAGACCTCCCCGGAGGAGAAGGCCGAACGGATCGGCGACCAGGTGCTCGCCCTGGACGTGAAGCGCGTGGCCGACTGGCTCCAGGCCCTCGTGCGCACGCTCAAGGCCTGCCGGATGTACCTGCCCAACAATCCCACCCTGCACAAATTCCAGAGCGATCTCGAGGCGAGGACCTGGTCCTGTCTGAAAGAGATCGGGGACATCGTGCTCAACGTGCAGCAGTTCGATCTCCTCTTCGAGGACTACTCGGTCTATCACAACGCCGCTCGCGAGGAGTCCCTGGCGTTCCGCTTCTACACGGACGGGGTGCGCCAGATCACCTTCCGCGAGGGGCTGGAGCCTCAGGAATTGCGCGGCTTGCTCGATGTGCTGAAGAAGGCGACCGACCCGAGCCAGGGGCAGGACGACGTGGTCACGCTCCTCTGGGAGCGCGATTTCCGGCACATCGAGTACGTGCACATCTCCATCGACGAGATCGTGGAGGAAGGGAGCGGCGCCGACTACCCGAACGATGAGAAGGGGATCGAAGGCGGGGGCATTCCCTGGCCCGTGAGCTCGGCCGCGGCCGAGCAGGAAGCGCCGATCGCGGGACCGGACGAGACCGTCGTGGACCGCTCGGACGACTGGAGCCCCAAGGCAAAGGTCGAGGCGGCGTGGGACGAGTCGGCCAGCATTCACTTCAAATTGAGCGAGCAGGAGACCCGGGCCCTGGCAGAGGCGATCAAGGTCGAGGAGGAGCGCCCGCTCCTGACCGAGGTGCTCGAGATCGTGGCCGCCATCCTGAACTCCGAGGACGAGCCGACCAGCTTCCTCGAGTCCGCGACGTCGTTCCAGAAGTTCGTCGAGTCGGCGCTCGAGGAAGGGGACCTGGCGCGCGCGAACGAGCTCCTTTCGCGCCTTCGGACCATCGCGGCCAAGCGGTCGGAGACGCACAGTGAGTTCCGCGGGCTCGCGGAGCAGGTGATTCGCGAAATCGGCCGGCCCAGCTTCCTGGGGCAGTTCGCGCCCATCCTGAACGCGCATCCCGAGCTGGACCCCGCGCTCCTCACGAACTTCCTGGTGCAGGTAGGTCCCACGGCCGCCGGAGCCGTGTGCGATCTCCTGGGGCAGGTCAACCACATGAAACACCGCCGCGCGCTCTGTGAGGCGCTTGCGATTTCCTGCAAGGACGACGTGGACGTTCTCATATCCCGCCTCGGGGATTCGCGGTGGTATGTCATTCGCAACGTGGTCTACGTGCTGGGCCGGATCGCGCACCAGGGCGTGGAGCGGGCCCTGGACCGCGCCCTCCATCACGAGGACGTGCGCGTCCGCAAGGAGGCCGTGCGCGCCCTCGGGAACATCGAGAGCCCCACGAGCCGCGCCTTCCTCGTGTCCGCCTTCCGCGACGTGGACGCCAGTGTCCGGATTCAGGCCGCGCTCACGCTGGCCCAGCGGCGCGACGACCGCGCCGCCCAGAGCCTCTGGGGCGCGATCACGGCGCCCGATTTCGCGAAGCGCGACCAGGCCGAGCGCAGGGTGTTCTTCGAGGCCCTCGGAAAATGCGCGTCCGACTCCTTCGTGCCGCGTCTCGGCGAGATGATCACGAAGGGGGGACTCTTCCGCGGACCCAACGAGGAGGAACGCTACAGCGGTGCTCTGGCGCTGGCCTGGCTGGGCACGCCCAAGGCGCTCGAGGTCCTGAACCGCGAGCTCCAGAGCAAGCGCGAGCCGGTCCGGAAGGCCATCGAGTCCGCGCTCGAGGCGGTGCGGAACGCGGCTCTCGGGAAAGGCAAGGGACCCATGGACGAGGACGCTCCGGCAGGAGAGGCGCCGGCGGAGGGTAAGCCGTGACCGGCCCGGCCGCACGCCCCGCTCCGCACGCGGGCCTCACGGATACCGCGGTCCAGCGCATCCTGGTCTCGGGGCGGAGCCTCGCGATGCAGCTCTGCGTGCTCCTCAAGACCGCGAAGATCCACGACGTCGGAAACGTCGCCTTCCACGGTCCGCTGGTCAACTTCATCGAGACCGTGGAGCAGCTCTACACGGCCGAAGGGGAGTTCAAGCTCCAGGCGGTGGGCGATTTCCTCTATATCAACCAGGGCCGGCTCAAGCTCGACGGCTCGAGCTACGCCAGCTATCAGTACCTGATCGACGAGTTCCGGAACCGGGGACTTTCCGGATTTGCGTTCAACGGCAAGGTCACCCCGCCCGAGGTCAAGAAGTTCGTCCGGCTCTTCCTGGACGTGGACATGAAGGCGGAGGACCCGTACGAGGGCTTCAGCGCGTCGCTCCTCAAGCTCTCGGTCGAGCACCTGGTCCCGCTCCGGACCGTGGTGCCCCAGACGGGAGCCATCAACGTCGAGGAAGCGCGCGATTCCCGCAAGGTGGCGAAGCGAACGTTCTATCGCGCCATCGAGGCGACGAAGACGGTGATGCTGAGCGGGCGCGACAAGCGGCCCATCGATCTTCGCAAGGCCAAACGCGCCGTCCAGTCGATCGTGGACCTCATCCTGAACGAGGAGTTCTCCCTGATCGGCCTCACGGCGATCAAGAACCACGACGAGTACACGTTCCAGCACTGCGTGAACGTCTCCATCCTCTCGATCTCGCTCGGCCAGCGGCTGGGCCTGAACAAGAAGATGCTCGGGGAGCTGGGCGTGGCGGCCATCCTGCACGATCTCGGAAAGGCCACCATTCCAGGCTGGGTGCTGAACAAGCCCGGCAAGCTGACCCCCGAGGAGTGGAAGCTCATGACCGATCATCCGGTCCAGGGCGTGAAGATGATCTCGAAGCTTCGCGGCCTGAACGAGCTCGCCCTGCGGGCCATGATCGTGGCCTTCGAGCACCACCTGAACATCGACCTGAGCGGCTACCCCAAGCTGGGGGAGGACCACCTGACGATGTCGCTCTTCAGCCGCATCGTGGCGATCTCGGACTGCTTCGACGCCATGACCGCGCACCGCTCCTACCGGCGCACGCCCTTCACGCCGTACGAGGCGCTCCACCACATGCTGGTGGCCAACAAGGAGAAGTTCGATCCGCTCCTGATCAAGGCGTTCGTGAACACGGTAGGGATGTATCCGGCGGGAACCGTCGTGCTCCTCGACACGAACGAGATCGGCGTGGTCACCGAGCACAACAGCCACGACATCTTCCGCCCCAAGGTGAAGATCGTGGCCGATCGCGACCGGAAGAAGGTGGACGGTGCGATCGTGGACGTGAGCAAGCGCGAAGAGGGAAGCGATACCTACGCGGTGGGCATCGTTTCCGCCCTGAACCCCGAAGAGTACGGAGTGAACGTCGCCGACGCGTTGACGTAGCTCTTCCCCTGCCGCATCCTTTCGGCGTGCAAGACGCGAAGGGCGCACTGGCCGGCAAGCCGCTCCTGGGCATCTCCGAGGTCATCCTGGTCGTGGCAGACGTGGCGCGATCGGCCACGTTCTATCGCGACGTGGTGGGCCTTCCCGTGGACAAGCTGGGGGAGAAGTTCGCGTGGTTCTGGGCGGGGCCGCCGGGGAAATCCCAGCGCATCGGCATCACCACGGGCCCTCTCTCCTTCGGCGCCGCGCACGTGAAGGGTCCGCAGCATTTCGCGTTCGGAACCGAGCGCTCCCGGATCCCGGAGCTGAAGAAGGCGCTGGAGGCGAAGGGGCTCACGGTGGAGGGGCCGGTCGAGTTCACGTTCTGGGACGCGCTCTCGATCTACTTCAGCGATCCCGACGGGAACCGCGTGGAGTTTTGCGGCTTCGCCGATCCGCGGTGATCCTAGTGTCCGCCCTGCATCTGTTCCAGGCGGGCGATCTGCGCCCGCACCAGGTCGGCCTGCTCCTGATTGGGATCCAGCTCGATCGACTCGCGCAGATACTGGAGCGCGTCCGCGGGACGGTCGAGGTGGTTCAGGACCAGGATCGCGGCGTCGCGCAGCGCCAGGCCGCGCTGCGGATTTCCGCGGGGCACTTGCAGGAGCTCCTTCACGGCATCCTCGTAGCGTCCCAGCAACCCCAGGGTCTGGGCGAGGTTGATGTGGATCCGCGGGTCGTGCCTCGAGAGCTCGTACGCCGCGTGCAGCTCCTCCAGAGCTTCCTTGTAGCGTGACTTCTCGTTCAGCATCGCGGCGTGGTAGACGCGGAACATCGGATTCTCCGGCATCTTCTCAACCGCGAGCCGGATCTCCGTCTCCGCCGAATCCGCCTTGCCCTGCCGGTAGAGCGCGACGGCCCGCTCGCTCCGTAGATATCCCTCCATCGTGTCCACCTGGATGCGGAGTCCCCGGCTCGCCCACTCCTCGGCCCGGGCGTAGTCCTGGACGCGGGTGAACATCTTGGCCGCGTCCATGCACCAGAGCCCGACGCGATTCACCATCGTCGGCTTCGGCATGGATGCCAGGAAGACGCTGTCGCGCTGCGCCCGCGTGCTGATGTTCCGGGGAAGCCGCCGGATCACGATGTGGGGCCCGGCCGTGTTCTTGGTATCCGATTCCCACACCGTCGTGGCGTGCTCGCGAAGCCAGCGGTAGTAGGCGTTCTCCACCGGGTACTTGTCGGGCTCGCCTTCGAACCGCCGCGAGATCTCCCCCGAGGAGACGTGATACTCGAAGCCGTCGAGGAACTGCTCGTGGAAGACCGGGCGGGCGAGCTGGGACTGCGTCGCGAAGAAGGGCCAGACCACGATCGCGCGCTCTTCCGGGCGGAAGACGGGCCCGTAGAGCTCCACGGCGAGGGTGTGCTCGGGACCGAGGTTCTGGCTGATCCAGCTCCGGGCAAGGTGCCGGGAATCCGGAAGCGCCCACGCGTGGCGCGTGGCGAAGAGCTCCGGGAGCGGCCACGCCACCACGGTCATGGCGAGGAGGATGGGAACCGCCCTCTTCGCAACGGGGCTCCGGCCCAGCGCCGGCAACCGGGCGCCCACCCACGCGAACGCGCGCACGGTCGCGAAGGCGGCCGCGATGTGGAGATAGGGGATCGCGACGAGGATGTAGCGCTCCTGGGGACTCTTCAGCATTCCATTCGCGAGCACGATCATGGCGGGAATCCAGACGAGCGCCCGCGCCACGCGCCCCTGTCTCCAGAGGAGGACCATTCCCACGAGGCCGAGAAGATACGCCGGCCATCCCATGGCGTGAGGAATCGAGACGGCGAGATAGGTGGGCAACGAAATGGGAAAGACCGTCTGCCCCACCCAATCGGAGAAGAGCGAGCGTCTCTGTCCGCCGATGTCGATCAGCGTCCGTTTCCAATCCAGGAAGAGGAACGGAGTGGCCAGGAAGAGGGCCAGGAGCTCGGCCAGGATGCCCGCCCAGAGCCCGCGAATGCGCCGCACGGGGAAGAGATTCGCGAGCGCGAGAGGGAGCCCGAGGATGAGCGGCACGTACTTGCACGCGCCCGCGAGGCCGATCATCGCGCCCGCCAGGACGGAGTCGCGCACCGATCCGCCCGCGACCACGCGCAGGAGAGGAGGCGTCGCGAGAAGGACGAAGAGCAGCGCGAGCAGATTCGGGTCGCTCACGTGCTGCGACGTGAGGATGTGGAGCGTGTTGGTCGCGAGAAAGAGCCCCGCGAGGAGTCCCACCGTGCGCCCCGCGAGGGCGGCACCGATGCGATAGGTGAGAAAGACCGTGAGCGTGCCGATCAAAGCGCCCACCACGCGCGCGAAGAGAAACATGGGAGCCGAGCCCGGCCCGCCCACGTGCTGCTGGAATTGCGCGGAGGTGACTCCTCCGTTTACGATCGAGTAGTAGAGCTTGTAGGCGAGCTGCAGGCCCAGAGTCAGGTAGAAGCTCAGCGCGGGCCAGCCCCCCGTATGCGGGTTCAGGTCCCAGGCCTTCGTGCCTCCCCGCCACAAGGTCCAGGCGCGCCCCATGGTGGTCCGGTCGGTCTCTTCGACCACGGTATCGTCGAGGACGTTGATCCCCAGGGAGGCATCGGGAAGCCGGTCGTGCACTCCCCAGAGACGGATCGCCAGGGTGAGCCCGAGCAGGGCCAGAAGGAGCCAATCCGGGCGAATCTTGAAGCGGCGGGCCCCTTTTCGGGGCTCCGGGGCATGCGCCCTTCTGCCGGGGGAATGGCCCCGGTGAGGGCGTTTCGGAGTGGGGCGAGTCTTGGACATGGATGGGGCGGAACCCCGCGGGATTATAGGATTTAGCCGGCCTGATCCGCAAGCCGCTCGCCGGGTGTGCCGCGCACCCCGGCAGGATGCGCCAGCCTGTACGAATCCTCCAGGAACCGCTATACTGGTCAGCTACCTATCGATCCCAAAAACCTTTACGTGAAAGGGGCATCGAAACGCATGGCACCATCCACAGCCACTGAAACCAGAGGAGCAACAAAGATGAACGTGAAGCCTTTGTCCGATCGAATCCTCATCCGCCGCATGGAGGAGGGAGAGGTGAAGCGGGGCGGAATCATCATCCCCGACACCGCCAAGGAGAAGCCCCAGCAGGCCGAGGTCATTGCGGTCGGCCCGGGCCGGTTCGAAGACGGCAAGCGCATCCCTCCGGATGTGAAGAAGGGCGACAAGGTGCTGATCGGCCGCTACGGCGGGACCGAGATCAAGCTCGACGGCGATGACTTCCTCATCATCTCGGAGACCGAAATCCTCGCGATTATTGACTGAACCGCGGTTCGCCTAAACGCCAAAACAAGGAGAAGGGACAAGAATGGCTGCAAAGGAAATCATCTTCGACGAAAGAGCGCGCCAAGCGGTGCTTGCGGGCGTGCAGACGCTGGCCAAGGCTGTGAAGGTCACGCTGGGGCCGCGGGGCCGCAACGTGGTTCTGGACAAGAAGTGGGGCTCGCCCACGATTACCAAGGACGGCGTCACCGTTGCCAAGGAGATCGAGCTCGAGGACCGGTATGAGAACATGGGCGCCCAGATGGTGCGCGAGGTCGCGACGAAGACGTCCGACGTCGCCGGCGACGGCACCACGACCGCGACCGTTCTCGCGGAAGCCATCTTCCGCGAAGGGCTCCGCAATGTGACCGCGGGCAGCAACCCGATGGGAATCAAGCGCGGCATCGACAAAGCGGTCCGCGCCGTGGTCGAGCACTTGAAGACCCTCTCCAAGAGCGTGAAGGACCCCAAGGAGATCATGCAGGTGGCCTCCATCTCGGCCAACGGCGACCAGGAGATCGGCAAGATCATCGCGGACGCCATGGACAAGGTGGGCAAGGACGGCACGATCACGGTCGAGGAAGCGAAGTCCATGGAGACGACGCTGGACCTGGTCGAGGGGATGCAGTTCGACAAGGGCTACATCTCGCCCTACTTCGTCACCGACAAGGAAACGATGGAATGCGTCGTCGAGGACGCCTACATCCTGATCTACGAGAAGAAGCTCTCGAACATGAAGGACCTCCTTCCCCTGCTCGAGAAGGTCGCGCAGAAGGGGAAGCCGCTGCTCGTGATCGCGGAGGACGTCGAGGGTGAGGCGCTCGCGACGCTGGTGGTGAACAAGCTCCGCGGCACGCTGCAGGCGTGCGCGGTGAAGGCGCCGGGCTTCGGCGATCGCCGCAAGGCGATGCTCGAGGACATCGCGATCCTGACCGCGGGCAAGCTGATCACCGAGGATCTGGGGATCAAGCTCGAGAACGTGAAGATCGAGGATCTGGGGCGCGCCAAGCGGGTCACGGTGGACAAGGACTCGACGACCATCGTGGAAGGCGCCGGCAAGCCCTCCGACATCCAGGGCCGGATCGCCCTCATCAAGAAGCAGATCGAGGACACGACCTCGGACTACGACAAGGAGAAGCTGCAAGAGCGTCTCGCGAAGCTCGCCGGCGGTGTTGCCGTCGTGAACGTGGGCGCCGCGACCGAGACGGAGATGAAGGAGAAGAAGGCCCGCGTCGAGGATGCGCTCCATGCCACGCGCGCGGCGGTCGAGGAAGGAATCGTTCCGGGGGGCGGCGTGGCTCTGATCCGCTGCATCCCGTCGATCGACAAGCTGAAGCTGGAAGGAGACGAGCTCATCGGCGCGAACATCGTGAAGCGCTCGCTCGAGGAGCCACTCCGGCAAATTGTCAACAACGCCGGGCTGGAAGGCTCGGTGGTCGTGGAGCAGGCCAAGAAGGAGAAGGACACGGTCGGCTTCAACGTGGAGTCGGAGAAGTTCGAGGACCTCTTCGAGGCGGGCGTGGTGGATCCGACCAAGGTGACGCGGTCAGCCCTGCAGAACGCCGCGTCGGTGGCTGCGCTCCTCCTCACCACCGAGGCCCTGGTCGTCGAGATTCCCGAGAAGAAGAAGGCCGCGCCCGCCGGGCAGCATGGCGGCGGCGGTGGCGGTTACGAGGACATGTACTAGAGTTCTAGGCCGCGGCGATTGCCGCGGAAGGCACACAAAAGGGCGGGGCCTTCACGGTCCCGCCCTTCTTCTTTGCGCCGTGTTCGGCCGCTATTCGCTTCCTCGGCTGCCTTTCTTGGGCTGAACGGTGTTCCCTTTGGTCGAATCCCCGAAGTAGTACTGCTGTCCATCGATGTCGATGGGCGAGACGCCGGCGAGGTTGGCCCATTCCATGGGCGTCACCATCGTCACGACCTTGAATTTCCCCTCCCCCTTGGGCTTGATGATCAGGGCATCGCCCTCCCCGAGGAGGTCGCGCTTCAGGCCGGGCACGATCGGAATGAACTGGTCCTGGTGTCCGATGAGAATGAGGTTCTTTCCCTTGGCGGGCGGCGTGCTCAGCATCGCGATCCGAGCCTCGCGGAACTTGGGGCCCTTCCAGAAGAGATTGCCGGTCGTGTCATACGTGTCGAACGCGAACTGCGCCGTGTCGCGGCAGCGCCACATGGGACTCGAGAGCACCTTCTCGATGGGAATCTGGAGCACACGGAGGGATTGGCCGATCATCGCCGCCTCGGCAAGTCCCGCCTCGGTCAGATTCCGCTGATGATCCCGGTTCTGGAAGTCTCCCTCGGTGACGTCCCGCTGCTGCCAGTTTGTGACCGCATGCCGGAAGAAGATGACGTAGCCGCCTTCCCGGAGATCCTGAATCAGGAACGAGTCCACCTCGTGAGGGATGAATCCCTTCACCGACTTCTCCGCGGGCTCGATCGGCGCGGGAGATTTGGCCGCTCCGGCCTTCTCCTCCGCGTGGGCCGGGGCGAACGCGATCGCGATGAGAGCGGCGAGCGCGACGAGCGAGGCGATGGTGATCGTGCTTCTCTGTTCCACGGGTTAGCCTTTCGACTGAGTGGCGTTCAGATACGGAGTCAGGAGGAAGAGCGCGAAGGGCGCCACGTAGGTGAACCCACGCTCCACGAACTCGTAGAGAGGATAACCCGTGAGGGGGTACAGGAGTTCCGTGGCGAGCTTGTAGGTGCAGGCGGCCAGCAGCAGTGGCCGCAAAGGCTTGACCAGGATTACCGCCCCCAGCGCCATTTCGACCCAGCCCAGCCAAGACTCAAATCGAGAGCCCAGGAGCGGCAGGGAGGTGAGTCCGGCGCGTGTGTACTGGTCAAGCAACTGTTGTTTCTGGAGTAGTGCGCCGTAGGCGCCGTGGCCGATCAGAACAAGCCCTGTGATCCACTGGAGCACGAGCGCCACGCGTTTCATGGTCTCACGTGAAACCGGCCCGATGCGGATGGGTTCGAACCACTCCCGGGGGTTGCGGGGAAGACCGCTGAGCAGGAGAAAGGCGAGCGGACCGCCGAAATTCCCCGCGCGGTCGAGAACTTCCCAGAACGACTCCCCGGCGATGGGTCGCAGGACCGCGGTCATGAGGCCCCAGAAGGCGCAATACGCCAGGGCCCAGCGCCGCGGGCTGAGGAAGCCCAGAATGGCGAGGGAAATATCGATCGTGCCCACGATCGGCATGAGCGTAAGCACCGTGGGCCGGTCGAATCCAAACACCTGGAAATACCGGATCCACCCTTCCTTCAGCGAGACCCCTGCCAAGCCATGCCCCAGGAATTCCATGAGCACGCCAACGCGGAAAAACCAGTGGAGCGCCACGCCGAGTCGCACGTCGGCCCTGGCGTCCAACTCGCCTGCGAGGGAAGGAGTTACGGCTATGGGCTTGGCGGTGAGGTCGGGCAACTCCTTGCAATCATACGGGATATGCCCGCGAAAATCAAGCCTGGGCTGTCTGGAAAGCGCCCTCGACCATGTCGGCATGGATGCCCACGGTGTCCTCCAGCCGCGCTGCATAACCGCCCGCCAGGAACGCGGCCACCGGGATCTCGCGTGACGCGGACGCTTCGAAGACGATGCGATCGCGGCGTCGGAGGTCCTCGCGCGTGAGCTTCAGGCCCCCGAGCTGGTCCTGCTCGAACGGATCGGCGCCCGCGACGTACGCGACGAGATCGGGCCGATGCCGGTCCAGGATCGCCGGCACGTGCCGCTCCAGAAGCGCGAGGTACTCCGCGCCGCCCGTTCCCTTGTCCAGGCCCACGTCGAGGTCGCTCGGAGGCTTGATCGAGGGATAGTTCTCCTGATCGTGCATCGAGAAGGTGAAGACGCTGGGATCGTCCCGGAAGATCGCGGCCGTTCCATTTCCCTGATGCACGTCCAGGTCGATGACCGCGGCGCGCCGGATCCGCCCCTCGTGCTGCAGCGCGCGGATTGCGACGGCGACGTCGTTGAAGACGCAGAACCCCTCGCCGTGATCCGGAAACGCGTGATGGAAGCCGCCCCCCAGATTGATGCCGACGCCGCGCGTTCGCGCCTCGCGCGCCGCGAGAATGCTCCCGCCGGCGCAGAGGAAGGAGGCATCCACGAGCTGCTTGGAGTAGGGAAGCTCGAGCACCGCTTCCTCCAGCACGGAGAGACGTCCCTGGAGGAGCTTGTCCACGTAGGCGCGATCGTGCACGCGGAGCACCTGCTCGACGGTGGCGGGCACCGGAGCCAGGAGGTCCGTGTCGGCGAGAACGCCGCGCCGGACGACCTCCTCACGGATGAGGCGGAATTTCCGCATCGGGAAGACGTGCAGGCCGATGTCGGCGAAATAACCGTTCGAATGGACGACGGCGGGCAAAGCCACGGCGCTACTCGAAGGGGGCGCGCGCCGCGGTCGCGGGGCGGTATTCGTCACCGAGCTCGATCGGTGCCTGGGCCCGGGTTTCCCCGGCCGCGGGCCGCATCGACCGGTAGAGCACCATCAGCGCCGCGACCCAGAAGGGGAAGAACAACGTATCCGCGGCGCTCGTCCAGACCACGCCGGCGATCTTGATCGGGACCGAAGTGACCTCCGCGGTCCGCTCGACCGCGCCCAGGATCGAGGCCGGGAACGTGGCAAAGACGTAGGCCACGGTCGCGAGGAACACGAAGGCGAGAAGCCTTCCCAGGATGCCTCCCAGATTCCTCGACACCAGCTGGACGCTGGTGCGCAGCGACTGGACCGGCCCTTCGCCGTCGAGCACCACGGCCGGGGTCGCGAACATCATGAAGAAGGTCGCGAGCATCGTCCATCCGAAGACGGCGAGCAGCGTGAACGCCAGGAAGATCATGCGCGACGAATTCACCGCGCCGCTGTCCCCCGAGGGCAAGAGCGCACCCGCCACGACGCAGATCAGGACGAAGGGAACGAACAGGACCAGCGCCTGCACGATGCCCGAGAGCAGGAAGTCCACCGATTCCTCGAGCGTGCGACGGATCGCGCTCAGAAAGCTCATGGCCTGACCCCGGAGCAGACTGTCTTGCAGGGGAAGAAAGGGCGTGTAGATCAGCACGAGAAGCGGAAGGAAGCTCGCGATGACCGCCAGCTGCGGGCCGTACGCGCCCAGCGCGTCTTTTCCCTGTGGAAAGGAGTACCCCGAGAGCGCCATGTACGCGCCCATGCCGAGCCGGTAGAAGTAGAGGAACCCGAGTGCGGGAAGCGCGGGCTTGAGCGAGCGGCGGCCCAGGTCGATCACCGAGCTCAGATAGGCCGGGAAGCTGGGAAGTCCGGCTCTCGCGGCGTTCGCGTCGGCGTTCATCTCGCGCATTCTACACCCATAGTTCCGTGATATCGTCCAGCGATGTACCGCGACGCCGAAAGCGGAGAGGCTCTTCGTTCGGGCGCGGACGCGCTCGAGCTCGACTTCCGTGAGCCCTCCGAGCCCGCGGAGCTCACGGGGCTCGATCCGGATCAGCGCGCCGCGGTCGAGCACGATCAGGGTCCCCTGCTCATCGTGGCGGGCGCGGGTACCGGCAAGACCACCGTCATCGCCCGCCGGATCGCGCACCTCATCGCCTCCGGCCGCGCGCGCCCCTCGCAAATACTGGCCTTGACCTTCAACGAGAAGGCGGCGGCGGAAATGCAGGAGCGGGTGGATCTCCTCGTTCCCTATGGCTACACCGACACCAACATCTCCACCTTCCACGCGTTCGGACAGGACGTGGTCTCGAGCTTCGGGATCGAGATCGGGATCGCGCCGGGCTTCACGGTGCTGGACCAGACCGCCCAGGCGCTCTTCCTCTCGGAGAACCTGAACGAGCTGGGCCTCGAGCGATACTCGCCCCTCTCGGATCCCACGAAGTATCTACGCGAGCTGGTGCGGTTCTTCAACAAGCTCAAGGACTATCCGATCCCGGCGGACCGCCTCCGCGAGTTCGCCGAGAGCATCCTGGGCACGGCGGGCGCTTTGCCCGCCGACGTGGACCGAGGGTCCCGGTACCTCGAGCTGGGGACCGCGGGCGAGCGCTACAACCGCCTTCTCTGGAGCAAGGGGTTCGTGGACTTCGGGGATCTCCTCTCCCTCACCCTCCGTCTCTTCGACGAGAGCCCGGCCGCGCTCCGCACGTTCCAGGAGCGCTTCCGGTACGTCCTCGTGGACGAGTTCCAGGACACGAACCTGATTCAGTTCGAGATCGTGAGGCGGCTCACAGCCGGGCACCGGAACCTGGTCGTGGTGGGGGACGACGATCAGAGCATCTATGCGTTCCGGGGCGCGCACCTCCGGAACATCCTGCGCTTCCATGAGCACTATCCCGAAGCGCCCTCCATCGTGCTCACGAGAAATTACCGCTCCACGCGCGAGATCTTGAAGGCGTCGCGGCGCCTCATCCTCGCGAACCGGGAGCGCCTGGAGAAGCGGATCGGCATCTCGAAGGAGCTGGTGACGGAGAAGACCGGCGTCGTGCCCCAGCTCCAGGAGTTTCCCACCCAGGAGGAAGAAGCGGTCTGGGTCGCCTCGCAGATCCGCGCCGCCGTGGATTCGGGGAAGCGGCGGTGCCGCGACTTCGTGATCCTGGTGCGCACGAACCGAAACGCCGAGCCGTTCCTTCATGCCCTGGACGAGCAGGGCGTTCCCTACTACTTCTCCGGAAACCGCGGCCTCTTCCTGCGCCCCGAGATCAAGGAGATGGTCGCGATGCTCTACTCGCTCTCCCAGGACGCGCGGGAGGAGCACCTCTACGTTCTCGCCCAGAGCGGCTACGACGTATCCGGCGAGGATCTGAACCGCCTGGTGCACGCGCTCCCCGTCGAGACAGGAAGGCTGCGTCCGCTCCTCGAGCGCGTCGCGCGCGGCGGCACGACGATCGAGATCTCGGAGGATAGCCGAACCAAAATCCAGACGATGCTCGCGGACCTGGAAGCGCTGCGCGCGCTGGCGCGCGATCACAGGACCGGCGAGGTGCTCCGCGCGTACCTCGAGCGCCGCGGAATCATCAAGAGGCTCCGCACGCCGGCCCATTTCGAGGACGAGATCAAGGCCCGCAACATCGTGAAGTTCTTCCGGCTCGTGCAGGTATTCGGCTCGGTCGCCGTCGTGGACCGCGTGCCCTTGTTCCTGCGACACCTGAGCATGGTCATGGATCACGGCGAGGATCCGGCCGTGGCGGATCTGAGCGAGGAATCGGACGTGGTCCAGGTGCTCACGATCCATCGGGCCAAGGGGCTGGAGTTCCCGGTCGTCTTCCTCGTTCAGGCGGCCCAGGACATGTTCCCGCTCCGAAGCTGGGGGCGCGGTCTGGAGGTTCCCCTGGAGCTGGCGCCCGGGGAGGAGTCGAGCCCCGAGCTTCACAAGGAGGAGGAGCGAAGGCTCTGCTACGTGGCGTTCACGCGGGCGAAGGAGGAGCTGATCACGACGCACGCCCAGGACTACGGCGGGAAGATCCTCCGGGTCCGGAGCGAGTTCCTCTCGGAAGCGTACGATCTCGGAAAGCCGGTGCCTCCGGGAAGGAGGCGGCGCGCGATGGAGGAGCTGGAGGTCCACATCGTGGAGGGCCCCGACGGGCTGCCGCGGATGGAGCGGCCCGCGGTTCGCGAGCCCATCCACCTCAGCCACCAGCGAATCGCGGACTACGACACGTGCCCGCTCAAGTACCACTTCCTCCACGTGCTCTCCATCGATCCGATCCTGACCCTGGACCACCGCGTGAACTTCGGAAACGCGATGCACCAGGCGGTGGCGTTCGCCCTGGACCGCCACCGGCTGGGCCAGAGCCCGACGTTCGATCAGGTGGTCGAGGTGTTCCGGAGCAACTGGAGGAGCGAAGGCTACCGATCGGAGGAACATGCGCGCCGGCGATTCGAGCAGGGCGCGGAGGCGCTGCGCGCGTTCGTTCAGCGCGAGATAGAGGGGGAAGCCCCGCCCACCGACGTGGAGCGGGTGTTCCGATTCAAGCTGGGGGACGTGGTGGTATCCGGAAGGATGGACCGCGTGGACGAATGGCCCACGGGGACCACCATCACGGACTACAAGACGAGCGAGCTGGAAGAGGACGAGAACGCGGACATGAAGGCGCGCGACAATCTACAGCTCTCGATCTACGCCCTCGCACACAAGGAGCTCAAGCGCGTGAGGCCCGCGCGGCTGGACCTGCGCTATGTGCTGAGCGGCACGACGGGAACTTCCACGCGCACCGAGGACAAACTGGAGCGGACCCGGGAGCGCATCCGCGCGATCGCCGAGTCCGTTCGCTCTGGAGATTTTCACGCCCAGCCGACCATCCGGAACTGCTCGATCTGCGCGTGCCGCCCGATCTGCCCCGAGTCGGCGGTCTAGACCGCCGTTCCGCCCGAGGGGGAAGCCCCCGCGGTCGCAAGCACTCCGTCGAGCACCGAGACGATCTGATGCTTGGGGACCGCGCCGACGATCTGCTCGACGATCTTGCCCCCCTTGAAGACGTAGAGGCTGGGGATGCTGCGGATGCAATACTGGGCCGCGATCCGCTGGTTCTGGTCCACGTCCACCTTGGCCACCTTGACCTTGCCCTGGTACTGCTTCGCGACTTCCTCGACGACCGGCGCCACGATGCGGCAGGGGCCGCACCATTCAGCCCAGAAATCGACGAGGACCGGGACCTTCGATTGGAGCACTTCGGAGTCGAACGTGCTGTCGCTCACCTGGATGACCGAATCAGACATAGGGCAAGACTCCTTACACGATGAGTGGACCGCACCGATGATGGAACGCTTCCCGGCCTCGGAGGCGCAAACTAAATGATTTAGATTCCCTGCATCAAGGCCGGATTCTCAATCCTGATCCATCGCGGGGGGCGTCGTTGACACCGCAAGCGCCAGAACCTAGACTCCCTCCGCCTTGGCCATGCGGCCCAGGTCACCCACGCAAAGCGCTCCCGGAGACCCTTTGATCGAAGTCCTCAACCTCTGTAAGACCTTTCACGACCGGAAGAAAGGACCCATTCCCGCGGTCCTGAACGTCTCCTTCACCTGCTCCCCGGGCCGGGTATTCGGCCTTCTGGGACGGAACGGCGCGGGGAAGACCACGACGCTCCGGATGCTCGCCACGATTCTGTATCCGACCTCGGGCACCGCGCGAATCGATGGGATCGACGTGAACCAGAATCCGGGCGAGGTCCGGAAGAGGATCGGGTACCTGTCCGGCGACACCAAGCTCTACGACCGGCTCACCGGGCGCGAGCTCCTGACCTATTTCGGCGAGCTCGCCGGAATGTCGCCGGCTTCCATCGCGGGCCGCATCGCCGAAGTACAGGTCTCCTTCCAGCTTGCCGATTTTCTCGACAAGCGGGTCGGGAAGATGTCGACCGGGATGAAGCAGCGCCTCTCGCTCTGCCGGGTCGTCCTCCACGATCCTCCGGTATTGATCTTCGACGAGCCCACGTCCGGGCTGGACGTGATGGGCGCCCGCGAGGTGCTCCGGATCGTGCAGGATTTGAAATCGAAAGGGCGAACCATCATCTTCTCGACCCACATCATGACGGAAGCGGAGAAGATCTGCGACGAGATCGCGATCATCGAGCGCGGCTCGATCCTCGCGAAGGGCAACCTGGATTCGCTGCGTCGGGAGCACGGCGGCGGCTCGCTGGAGGACGTCTTCGTGAGCACCGTGGAGAAGGTGACCCCCGAGGAAGCGGGGCGCGCCGGGGAGCGGGTGCGGCCATGAGCCGGAGAGCCTGGGCGGTGTGCCGGAAGGAGCTGCGCGACGCCATGCGCGATGGACGCACGATCATCGCGGTCTTCGTCGTGCCGTTCATCCTCTACCCGGGGCTCATGCTCTTCATGGGCTGGATCGAATCCCAGAACAAGAAAGAGGAAGGCGCCCTGCAAGTGAGCGTGGGCGTCGTCGGCGAGGCTCAGCTTCCGGGGCTCACGCCGGCACTGAAGGCGCTCGAGGGCGTCACGACGGTGCCGCTCGATCGCGTGCCGCCGAGCCTCGAGGCCGCGGGCGTGGATGCGGTGCTCTCCATTCCGCCCGGCATCGCGCAAGCGATTCCGCGGGGAGACTCGGTGAAGGTGGAGCTCCTCTACAAGGATGCCGACCACAAGTCCTCGGCGGCGGAAGAGAGGCTGCGTCCGGTCCTGGACGACGTGCAGCGCGAGCTGACCGTGCTCTGGGCGAGAAGCCAGGGCGCGCCCGTGAAGCAGGCGCCCGCGATCGCCGTGGAGAAGCGCGACATCTCCTCCAAGGCGGAGGAGGGCCGCTTCCTGGCCGCGCTCATCATTCCCTACATCCTGGTCTTCATGGTGGCGGCGGGATCGATGCACATCGCCATCGACGCGACCACCGGGGAGAAGGAGCGGAGTACCTTGGAAACGCTCCTCGCGACCTCCACCCCGCGCAGCGATCTGGTTCTGGGGAAGATGCTCGCCGTGATCGCCGTCGCGCTGACGGCCGGCCTGGTGGGAATCCTCGGACTCTGGTTCAACCTCACCGTGCTGGCGGGCATGATGCCCGCGCTCTCCAGCCAGTCCGTCCAGCTCACGATGCGTCCCGAGCAGGCGCTCTTCATCCTGCTCACCGTCCTGCCCACCGCGATCTTCCTGAGTGCGGCGCTCGTGGCGATCGGCTGCTTCGCGCGCAGCATGCGCGAGGGGCAGACCTACGCCACGTACGTGTACATGGCCTCGGTGTTCCTGGGCCTGGGAAGCTTCCGGCAGCTGGGAACGCCTCCGGTCGAGCGCTTCATGATTCCCATCCTGAACACGGCGCTTCTTCAGCGCGAGATCCTGACCGACACCGTCGTACCGATGCATGCCGCCGTGACGCTGGGCACGAGCGCGGTCGTGGCCGCGATCATGTTCGTCATGGCGACCCGGCTCTTCTCCAACGAGTCCGTTCTCTTCCGGACGTAGAGGGCAGTCATGAAACGAGACATCGACCATCTCATGAACGAGCGCGGCCTGAGCGCCGCGATCGTGCTCCAGGGCGAGCACATGAGCCCGACGTTCCGCTACCTGACCGGTCCGCGCGCCCATCTCAAGGGGATTGTGGTCTGGCGCCCGGGGCAGAAACCCTTTCTCGTGCATCACGCGATGGAGCGCGATAGCGCGGCCGCCACGGGGTTCACCCTCGGGGATTATGGCTCGCTGGGATGGATGAAGCTGCTCGAGGAGGAAGGGAATCAGATCAAGGCCACAGCGCGCCTCATGCAACGAGTCCTGGACACCCTGGGGGTCCGCGGCCGCGTGCTGGTGGACGGCGTGGTCCAGGTGGGCTGGTACTACCACGTCCTGAACCATCTCCGGGAGATGAAGCGTGACGTGGAGATCGCAGAGGATCAGGATCCCGGACTCTTCGAGCTGGCCCGCAGCACCAAGGATCCGGACGAGGTGAAGACCGTGCGCACCGTCGCCGCCGTCTGCGAGCGGGCGTACACGAAGATCCGCGAGATCATCCAGGGCGCCCGGCTCGAGGGGAAGAAGCTCAAGGACGCAGACGGCTGGGTCACGATCGGGAGGCTCCGCCGCGAGGTGCGGCGCGTCTTCTTCGAGGCGGGCCTCGTGGAGCCGCATGGGAACATCATCGCCATGGGACGCGATGCCGGCGTGCCGCACAACGAGGGGAACGACAAGGACGTCCTGGAAGAGGGACGCCCCATCGTCGTGGACCTCTATCCCGCGCAGGAGAACGGCGGCTACTACTTCGACGTGACGCGGACCTACTGCGTGGGGAAGGCATCCCAGGAATTGAAGGAGCTCCACGCGCTGGTCCACGACGCCGTCCGGACGACGGTGGACCGCCTGGCGGTAGGAACGCCGGGCCGGGTGTACCAGGAATCGGTCTGCGATCTCTTCGAGTCGCACGGGCACCGGACGATCCGCCAGGACGAGCGGGTCGAGGAAGGCTACGTGCATGGGCTGGGGCACGGGATCGGACTCGAGGTCCACGAGCGCCCGCGGTTGAGCGCTGCCAGCAATCCCGACATCATTCTTCCCGGATCGCTCTTCACGGTGGAGCCGGGACTCTATTATCCTTCCCGTGGATTGGGTGTGCGGATCGAGGACGTCATCTACGCTCATCACGATGGGAGTTTCGAGAACCTCACGCATGTCCCCTACGAGCTGGAGCTCGCGCCCGCTTAGAGAGCGCGCCATCCTGGCGGGCCGCGAGACGCGTCCGCGCCACGGTGAACACGGTGAATTCCTGACGGAGCTCCGCCTCCTGGCGGAGACCGCGGGCGCCCAGGTGCGCGGCGAGGTGATCCAGCGCCGCGGATCCATACGGGCCGCCACGTTCCTCAGCAAGGGCAAGATCGACGAGGTGCGGACGCTCTCCGGCGAAGAGCAGGCCACGCTCCTCCTCCTCGACGACGATCTATCCCCCGCGCAGAGCCGGAATCTCGGCGAGCAGCTCAACATGAAGGTCGTGGATCGCACCGGGCTCATCCTGGACATATTCAGCAGGCGCGCCCGGACGCGCGAGGCCCGGATCCAGGTCGAGCTGGCGCAGCTCCAGTACCTCCTTCCGCGCCTCACGCGCATGTGGGAGCATCTCTCCCGTCTCGGAGGCGGCATCGGGACGAGAGGACCCGGCGAGACGCAGCTCGAGGTGGACCGCCGCCGCATCCGCGAGAAGATCGGCAAGCTGAAGCGCGAGCTGGATGGCGTGGTGAAGGAGCGGCGCGTGCAGCGCCGCGGGCGGCGCGACTGCTTCAAGGTCTCGATGGTGGGATACACCAACGCGGGAAAATCCACCCTCTTCAACGCGCTGACCCGCGCGAACGTGTACGTGGAGGACCAGCCGTTCGCCACGCTCGATCCCACGACCCGGGTGTTCTCGGTGGAGCGCGGTGCGCGCGCCCTTCTGACCGACACCGTGGGATTCATCCGGAAGCTTCCGCCCCACCTCGTGGCGTCCTTCCGAGCCACGCTGGAGGAGGTGGCCGAGGCCGATCTCCTGCTCCACGTCGTGGACGCGACCGAACCCGACATCGAGGCGCACATCGAGGCGGTGGAGACCGTGCTGGAATCGATCGGCGCGCTCCAGCGACCCCGGCTCTCCGTCTTCAACAAGATCGATTCCGTCACGGACGAGGTGTCGCTCCTGGGACTTCGGGCACGCTTCCCGGGTGCGGTGTTCGCATCGGCCCTCACGAGAGAAGGACTGCCGGTGCTCCGTCTGGCGGTGATGCGCCATCTGCTCGAGAACGGGAACGGGCAGCCCCGCGTCTCGCCTCCCGCCGAATACGAGTCATGAGCGGCGGGGCGCCCCCGCCCGTCCCGATCCGCGAGATCGAATTCCACACCTCGCGCGCCGGCGGACCCGGCGGGCAGAACGTGAACAAGGTGGAGACCAAGGTCGAGGCGCGCTGGAACCTGGAAGCGTCCTCCGCGTTCTCGAGCGCGGAGATCGCGCGGATCCGTGCGGCGCTCCATTCGCGCATCGGCCCCAGCGGAATCTTGCGGGTCACGAGCCAGCGCCACCGCAGCCAGTCCCGGAACAAGGAAGCCGCGCTGGAACGCCTCCGCGCGCTCGTGGCCCAGGCGCTCCTCCCGAAGCGGGAGCGAAGAGCCACGAAACCAACGCGCGGATCGGCCGAATCCCGCATCACCGAGAAGAAACGGCGCGGGCGCATCAAGCGCCTCCGGACGGGGTCCTCCACGGCGCCGGAAAGGGGCGAGGATTGAGGCATTCGTTGCCCCGCAACCCGCTACCCATAATCAACTTAGCCCCTGAAGACCCGCCCCCTTACGCCGCAACTTAGCCTCAAGTAGCAACTTCACGGCGTCGATAGATTCCCCGTAACGCTCCCGGCCCAGTCTCCGGGAGGGGTCTATCTGATTTGCCGGCCGCAGGAAGCCCGGCCGCGCCGCGTGAGGGGGAGACAGGGTGCCCGGAAGGAAATTGCCGTTCGACCCTCAGCTGAGCCCCGTCTTCATCACGGCGGCGCTCGTGCTGATCATCGTGGCCGCCGTCGCCGCGCCGCAGTTCCTGGGCCTTCCTTCCCGGGGGACGAACCCCTCGGACCCGGTCGATGCCGCCACCGAGATGCGCTCCGGGAGACCCGAGGTGTTCCGCTACTACAGCGAGCCCCTCGGCTCCCTCGATCCGGCGCTGGCCTCGGACGCCTACGCCTCGATCGTCATCGCTCAGATCTTCAGCCCGCTCGTCGGCCTCACCTCCGACCTCGAGCCGGTGCCACAAGTAGCGCAGAGCTGGACGATCTCCCGCGACGGCACGGTCTACCTCTTCCACCTGCACAAGGGGGTTCGCTTCCACAACGGGCGGGAGGTGGAGGCGGGCGACTTCGTGTACAGCCTGACCCGGCTCTTCCGGGAGCCGTTCCGGTCGCAGGGTCTCGCCGCCGGCTATCTGGACGCCATCGTCGGGGTGCCCGAGTTCGTCTCGGGCCGCGCGAAGACGATCCGTGGAATTCGCGCTCTGGATCGATACACGCTGGAGGTAAGGCTGAGCCGCCCCTACAGCGCGCTCCTGAGCGCCCTCGCGCTGGATCAGGCCGCCGTCGTGCCGCGCGAGTGCGTGGAGGCAACCGGAAAGCACGCGTTCGGCCAGAATCCGGTGGGGTGCGGTCCGTTTCGATTCGCGTATCAGCGAAACGAGGCGCTGGTGCTCGCCGCCAATCCACAGTACTTCCTCGGCGAGCCCGCGCTCGACTCCATCGTCTTCTACACGCCGAAGAAGAGCCTCGAGGGAGTGGACACCGACGGCGCGCGCGCCCTCATGCGCGGCACCGCCGCCATGGCCAACCTCCCGCTCAACCTCCTCGCCGAGGCGAGCGGGCTTCCGAATATCCGGATTGTCCGGTGGCAGGATCTCAGCCTTTCCTTCATCGGGATGAACGTGAGGAAGCCGCCGCTGGATGACCGGCGGGTCCGCCAGGCGATCGCGCTCGCGATGGGCCGAGAGGAAATGCTGAATCTCTGGCCCGCGGGAAAGGTGCTGTCCCAGGGAATTCTCCCGCCCGGTCTGCCCGGGTACTCCCCCGAGCCGAGGAACTATGCGCACGATCTCGGCGCCGCGCGCCGGCTCCTCGCCATGGCGGGCTACGGGCCCAATCACCCGCTTCCCACGCTGACCCTCTGGAAATCCACCGCGAACCAGAGCGTGCGCCAGGTGGACACGGTGATGGTGAAGACGCTCGCGGAGGCGGGAATCCGCGTGAAGCTCCGGTACGTGTCCTGGCCCGAGCTCGACGCCACCATCACGGCCAGGAACGCGCAGATGTTCGGGCTCGCCTGGGTGGCCGACATCCCCGACCCGGATACCTTCCTCCGCTCGCTCTTCTACTCCTCGAGCGGAACGAACTATTTCCGGTACTCGGATCACACCGTGGATTCGCTCCTGGACGTCGCCCAGCGCACCGCCAATCCCGAGGTGCGGATGGAGGCGTACCGGTCCGTCGAGTCGCGCGTGGTGAAGGCGGCTCCTCTGGTGCCGCTCTTCCACTCCTCCACCTTCGTGGGGCTCCGTGAGGACGTCACGGGGCTCGAAGTGAATCCGCTCGGAATCTCCACCCTCGCCATGGAGAAACTTCGCATTGGGAAGCCCGTCGCCCGCGAGCCTAGACAAGCGCTACATTGATCCGTCGTCGGCCCGTCGCTTCGGGCTCCAGACGCGAATCGTCCTGACGTTCGGCCTCATCGTCGTCGGGCTGGTCGGTGTCTCGCTCGTCTATGTCGTCCGGAACCAGACCGATTCGCTCCTCGGCCAGACGCGCGAGAAGGGATTTGCGCTGGCCCACAGCATCGCGTGGCTCTCCACCCCCTCGCTCCTCTCCTACAACTATGTCGCGCTGAGCCAGGCCGCCGCGCGCTCCCGAGGCGGCGCGGAGCTGGCGTACGTGGTGATCTACGACAAGGAAGGGCAGATCGCCGCGGACAGCCGCGAGCGGAATTCGTTTGGCCATCCGCCGCGCGAGCCCGCGGACGTGAAGGCGACGCGGGCGCGCGAGGATCTCTGGATGATCGTGTCGCCGCCGAAATCCGGCGATGCGCCCATGATCGAGTTCCTAGTCCCCGTGTACGTGGAGGACCATGCCGTGAAGTGGGGCACGGTCCGGGTGGGAATCTCGCTCGCGGAAGTGAACGCCGACATCCAGCGCACGACGCACCACCTGGTGCTGGCCGGGCTCGTGGCCGCGATCCTCTGCATCATCGGCGCCCGCTTCGCCGCGCGCGCCATCACGCGTCCCATCGACCGGCTGGTGGTCGCGACGCGCGCCATCGCGCGCGGCGACTACTCCCAGAAGCTGGACCTTCGCAGCGGGGACGAGCTGGAGACCCTTGCCTGGCATTTCGACCGGATGTCCGACGAGGTCCACCGGCAGCAGGGGCAGATCCTCGCGAGCCGCGAAGACCTCCGCCGTCTGAACGAGAGCCTGGAGGCGACCGTGGAGGCACGGACCCACGCGCTGGCGGAATCCGAGGCGAAGTACCGCATCCTGGTCGAGAGCTCGCCGCTCGGCATCCTGATCTTGCAATCCGGGCGCGCGGTCTTCGTGAACCGGGCCTTCGAGCGCATGACGGGGCGGGACGTCGAGGCGTTGCTCCAGAGCGAGGATCCCTTCGCCATGTTCGACCCGGAATCGGAGCATCGGATCCGGAAGGCGCTGGAGGAGACGCCCGACGCGCAGATCGAAGTGCAGATCTGCCAGCCCTCGGGGAAGCAGATCTTCGTCGAGGTGCACACGGCGCGCCTTCTCTTCCAGAACGCGCCCGCGACGATGATCCTCGCGACCGACGTTTCGGAGCAGCGCGATCTGCAAGAACGGCTCATTCGCGGGGAGAAGCTCCGGGCGCTCGGCGAGCTGGCGGCGGGAGTCGCGCACGACTTCAACAACAACCTGGGCATCATTCTCGGCCGGACGCAGCTTCTCCAAATGCGCGTGACCGATCCGGACACCAAGTCGGGGCTGGAGGTGATCCGCCAGGCGGCCATGGACGGCGGGCAGACCGTGCGCCGGATCCAGCAGTACACCCGCGTCCGCGAGGAGCAGCAGCACGAGGTGCTCCATCTCCCGTCCGTTGCGGCCGAGGTGATCGAGATCACGAGGGGCAAGTGGAAGAACGAGGCGCAGCGCCGGGGCGTGAAGATCGAGATCCGGATCGATGCGCGGGATCCCGCGCCGATCCTGGGCACCCGCGCCGAGATCCGCGAGGCGCTCACGAACCTGATCTTCAACGCGGTGGACGCGCTTCCCCGGGGAGGCTCGATCGTCATCCGCGTGCTCCGGAGCGGTCCGGAAACGGTCCTGGAGGTCGAGGACAACGGCATCGGCATGGCGGAGCACGTGAAGAGCCGCGTCTTCGAGCCCTTCTTCACGACGAAGGGCCTATCGGGGAACGGTCTCGGGCTCTCCATGGTGTACGGGATCGTGAGTCGGCACCGCGGCTCGATCGAGGTGGAATCCAAGGAGGAGGCGGGCACGGTGGTGCGCATGCGCTTCCCGGCCGTGGATCCCAAGAGTCCCGAGCTCTCGATCCCCGAGCGGGTCCCCGCGCCGTTCCAGGCCCGTATCCTGGTGGTCGACGACGAGGTGGATCTGGTCTCGATCATGCGCGACGCGCTGCAGCGGGAGGGTCACGTGGTGGTGACGGCGACGGGAGGGAGCGAGGGGATCCAGAAGTTCCGCGGCGGCAAGTTCGACGTGGTGCTCACGGATCTCGGGATGCCCGACGTGAGCGGCTGGGAGGTCGCGCGCGTCGCACGCCGCGAGGGCGGAGCGAAGCTGATTCTGGGTTTGGTCACGGGGTGGGGAGCGACGGTGAGCGACGAGGTGATGGAGGCTCACGCCATCGATTTCGTGATCGGAAAGCCCTTCGAGGTGGCGACTCTGACGATGAAGGTGAACGAGACCCTGACCTCGCGGTCGCCGGCAGGCGAGGCGCCCGCCGTTCGGCCCGTCAAGGCTCGGCGATCCGCTTCACCCAGCGGAACTCGGCGGACTTGAGCCGGCGCTCCCGGTAGCCCAGCGCCTCCAGAAACCGCGCGCCGTCGTCGTAGCCCGCCGGAACCTCGGCCGCGATCGTGGCAACCCCCAGTTCGTTCGCGAGGAAGCCCTCCGCCAGCTCCAGGGCGGCCCGTCCGTATCCCTTCCCGCGCTCCCCCTGCGCCACCACCAGCCCTCGCAAGGTCGCCGGCACTTCGTCCGCGCCCGCCTCGAACTCGATCGTGCCGATCAGGCTCTTCGTATCGGTGCGCCGGATCGCCAGGTAGTAGCGAGTGTCCTCCGACAGCGCCTCCTCGTACATCATCTCCACGGCCGTGGGATCGAAGTCGGAGGTGCCGGTCAGCGCCTCGAAGTAATCGGGCGCGTCGAGGTACACCTTCCAGATCGCCGGGAGGTGCTCGGCCCCCGGAGATTCCAGATAGACCAGCGGGCCATCGATTCGCGTGTTCGTGCCGGTGCTCATCGGATCAGGATCGCCTTCTCCACTTTGGCTCTGCCCTGGGATGTGAGCTCGATCAGGTACACGCCCGCCGGAGCCGCGCGCCCCGCGGCGTCTCGCCCATTCCACGGGAAAGCGTACACCCCGGCGACACCGGGGCCATCATGCAACGTTCGGACGAGCGTGCCGTCGACCCGATACACGCGGAGCGCGAATCGGCCGTCACGGTCGATGGAGACGGGGATTCTCGCCTCGGGATGGAATGGATTCGGGCGAACGGACCCGAGGGAAAGCACCCGCGGAGCCGATGAAGACACCGGAATCGTGACCTCGACCGGCCCGTACTCCGCATCCGGTGCTCCGTCACGCGGCACGAGGACCCAGTAGGCCTGGGTCCTGCCCGGGAGGAGGTCCGAATCCTCCCACGTTCCGGGTCCGAAATAGCCCGTGGGATTCGCCACGCGCGCCCGCGTCCCGAAGTTGACGGCGCGATCGATCCCGACCATCGAGACTCCCGCCGATCCCAGATCCCAGTCGATCACCACGCGCGAGCGCGCGGCATCGAACCGGGCCGCGAGCGGAATCACCTCAGCCGCGGTCGTGACGCACTCCGCATCCCCATTCACGCGGACGTCGTCGATCCACCAGCCTTGTCCGCCGCCGCCGGAGGGCGAGCGGAAGCGAAAGCCCAGCTGCACCACGCCCGAGTAGCCCGTCAGCGGCACCTTGGCTTGCTCGAACACCGGCTGCGTCCCGCTCCACCGGTCGGCATTGAGATAGTCGGGCACCGGATGGAGCAGCGTCCAGGTGGCCCCTCCGTCGGTGCTGATCTCGGCCGAGAGCCCGTCTCCAAGCGAGGCGCCATATCGCTGGAAGAAAGCGAGCGTGTCCCCGGAGCCGGTGAGGCGCACGGGCTGGCTGACCAGCCTGGCATCCTGGAACAGAGCGTAGCTCGCGGCCATGATGCTGTCCGGCGGGCCCAGCTTCCAACTCTGGGATCCTTGCGGCGTGTGATTGGTCTTGTCCAGATGCCACTCGTTCGCGCTCCCGCACGCATTGGCGGTGCTGTACCAGCGTTGCGACTGGCCCTCGAAGTCGGTGCAGAGTCCCGTGCGCGCGCCGAGGAGGATCTGCAGCGTGTCGACCTCGACCCGTCCGGACGCCGAGAAGAGCGAATAGCGGAGCCAGCCGCCGACGGGGTCGGGGGTAAGACCCACCATGAGGTCGACCGCGGTGCCCGAATCCGCCTGAGCGGGTGCGATCACCCCGTAGTCGATCGAGTCCCCGCCCGCGAGGGTCGTGAACGTGTCGAGCGGCTGGAGCTTGGCGTAGAGCGATGGCGTGAGGGAGCCGTTCGTGTTGAGGAGGGGAACACGAACCCGGATCCGCTCTCCCGGCTCCGCGAGGCCGTCCCCGTCGTTGGGCGTTCCCGCGAGCGGCGGATCTCCCACCTTGGTCGCCAACCTCTGGCACAAGGCGCCACGAACCAGAAGATCCGCCGTGATCGTCCCGGCATTCTCCGCGATGTTCTGGATCGCGACCTGCGTGAACGTGCCGCAATTGGTGAGGCTCGGGGGACAGGACCCGGAGCTGAACTCCCGGGCCAGGAGCGGGCCGGGCCAGGGATCGTACTTGTCGCCCCGATTTCCGGTGACGGTGACCGTGCCGAAGCATCCCTTCTGCGACGTCGTCGTGCGCCGGTTCAGGTCCAGGTTCTGGACGCCGGCCGCTCCGCTCACCGATTCCGCTCCCCCCGCCTCCTCGAGGTCCACCAGCTTGCGCGCCGCGTTGTTGTTGCTCGGGGCCGATTCGTCGACGTGGTAGATGACGAGCCCGTGGGCCGGAATCCCCTCGCTCTCGATCGACTTGCGCACCAGGCCGACGTCGAATCCGATGGGCTGGCGGTTCTCGATGAGAAAGTACTCGTCGAGATTCTCTCCGTTCGTCCAGAGGCGGTAGACCGGTCCGCCCGATTCCACGGGAGCGATGGAAACGCCCATCTGATCGGTCGTGAGGTTCACGGGGATCACCCAGCCCAGCCGCTGCTTGCACCACGCGGACATGTGCGCGGGGCTGGTGCCCAGGGTCTCCCCGGGAGCGTGCGTGAAGTTCCCGGCGGCCATGAGATCCCATTCCCCCAGACCTTCACTCGAGGTGGTAAGGCCCGTGGTGTCATAGAGGTCGGGAAGCCCGAGGACGTGGCCGAACTCGTGGCAGAAGGTGCCGACGGACATGATGAGATTGGGTGACGTGTGCGGCACGAGCCCCGCCCACTTCTCGGGCTCGGTCGTGTAGTCGCTCACCATGATGGGGCCGGCGAAGCCGACGTCCTGGCTCGAGTACCCCTGGCCCACGATCGTCCACTTGTGCGAGTAGATGTCCGACCCGGAGGAGGTCTCCTCGGCGCCGGGCCCCGCGTGCACGACGAACACTCCATCCACGAATCCGTCGTCGTCCCCCGAATCGGGGATCTGGTCGGGGCCGTCGTTGTCGAATTGCCGGAAATCGTAGTCCTGGTCCGCCAGCGTGACCGCATCGAGGGCCATTTGCCGCGCGTTGCGCGGCGAGCCTCCGAGGCCCGACATCGTGGCGGTGTAGTACCCGTAGGGATGAGGCGCCGTGTACCAGCGCGTCACGACTCCGTCGATGTCGAATTGCCCGCCCGAGACCTCGCGGTAGTAGTCACGAAGACTCCCAAGACGCTGGGTGCCGACGCTGAAGAGGAGGGAATCGTAAGCCGCGGGGGGATGCGCCAGCGTGTCCGCCTTCCAGCCGGTATCCCCCGGGATCGCGGGGTCGGGGGGAAACTGGAGCAGGATGACGATCGCCTTGTAGTGGCGCAGGGTCGTGACGCGCAGGCGCGAGGCCTGGTCCAGCCCGGCGGGCTTTCGCGCCAGGCGCTCGAGGAGCGCCCCGGCCTCGTGGCTATTCCGGAGGGGCGTCTCGGTGAAGAGGGGCGCCACGGCATACGCCTGCGATGTCAGGCACAAAGAGATACACGCCACGACGATGCCGCTGCATAGCCGCACGAACGAGACTCCTTCCGGCCCTGAATTCGCGCGGCTGGGTGGTCAGGCTTTGACGGGGGAGGAACCGATGCGGTCGAAGCCGGCGCGCTCCTGCTTTCCCCATCCGCCACGCCCCAGAATGATATCCAGCATCGCGCCCAGGCGGAAGAAGAGAGTCAGGATGCGGTAGGAGAAGTTCTCCAGCACGCCCACCCCGATCATGAGGGCGAAATCGCCCCAGCTCCGGTACAGGCCGAAGGAAAGCTCCTCCAGGAACACGGCCGAGATGGAGAGGAAGGCGCCCGAGGTGACCGCGAGGAAGAGGAATGCCCAGAAATAGATGGGGGAGAGAAAGCCCAGGAAGTAGGCGATCGGGATGATGATGTATCCCAGGAGCTCCACGAGGGGTCCCATCACCTCGAAGAGGAAGTAGTAGGGAAGCCCGATCCATCGGAGCGAGCCCGACCCGCGTTTCCACACGAGCGATTTGTGGAGCCAGAGCGAATGGATCAGCCCGCGGTGCCACCGGCCCCGCTGACGCGCCAGGGCTCCGATTTTCTGGGGCACCTCGGTCCAGCAGATCGGATCGGGCAGGAACTGGACCACGTAGGGCCGCCTCTTCTCGCGCATGAAGCTGTGGAGGCGCATCACCAGCTCCATGTCCTCGGTGACGACGTCGGAGCGATACCCCCCCACCTCGATCACGACGTCCTTCCGGAACAGGCTGAACACGCCCGAGAGGATGAGCAGGTTGTTCATGGAGGAGAGCCCCAGCCGGCTCGCGACGAAGGCGCGCAGGTACTCGATCACCTGGAAGGCCGCGAGGATGTTCTGCGGCAGCCTGGGCTCGACCACGCGGCCGCGCTCCACGCGGCATCCGTTCGCGACCCGCACCTGGCCGCCGACCGCGATCACCCGATCCGGATCCTCGAGGAAGGGACGCACCACGCGGAGCAGCGCGTTCTCCTGGAAGAGGGAGTCGGCGTCGATGGTGCAGATGAGCGGGTAGTGGGAGAGATTGATTCCCGCGTTCAGGGCCGCGCTCTTCCCCGCGTGCGCCTTGTCCACCACGACGAGATTCGGGTGCATGGGGGAGCGGTAGATGCCTCGAATCGCCCCTTCGATGGGCAGGCTTCTCCGATACACCGTGTCCCGGAGCGTGAGCTTGAACTCGCGCCGGAGCCTCGCCAGGGTCTCGTCGGTCGAGCCGTCGTTGATGACGATCACCTCGTGCTGCGGGTAGTCGAGGGAGAGCACCGAGCGGACGGCGTCCACCACGTTGGGCTCCTCGTTGTACGCGGGCACGAGGACGCTGATGGGGAAGGTGAAGTGCGATTTCGCGAGCGCCTCGTAATCGGCGTAGAAATTCTGCGCGAGCCGGCGGCGCATGTCGAAGAAGGAAAGGATGAGGAGCCCGAACAGCACCATCTGGAGCGCGCTGTAGTAGAGGAGGATGATGAGGCTGATGACGTTGATCGTGGGCAGGAGCCAGTCTGGAGGCGCGCCGTGCATCAGGGCTCCACTCCCTTGCTCACCACCGACTCGGGCAACGCCATCCCGAGCGTCATGAGCGCCTCGACCGCGCAGTCGCGCGCGAACCGGTCGTCTCCGTGAAGGGTGCGCAGGAGGGCCGGTTTCGACGGCTCGCCGATGCGCACGAGGGCGTCCAGCGCGTTCTTCCTCACCCACCACGATGGATCGCGGAGGGCCGCTCCCAGCTTGGGCACCGCGTTCGGGTCCGCGATGCGCCCCAGGGCTTCCGCGGCGTGCGCCCGGACGTACCAGATCGGATCCTCGAGAAGGGGCTCGACGATCACGGCGCTCGCCCGGTCGGCGATCATGCCCAGCGCCCAGACCGAGGCGGAGCGCACGTCGGGCTCCTTGTCCGCGAGCGCGTCCCCGAGGGAGCGCGTGGCGCGGGGATCCTTGATCTCTCCCAGGATTCGCGCCGACCAGAACCGCGCCTTGGGAGTGCCCTCGCGCAGCGAGCGGATCAGGAGGGGTGCGGTGCGCGGCCCCATCTCGATGCAGATCGCGGCGATTCGCGCCGAGACGGAGGGGTCGTGCCGCCCCAGGCACTCCACCAGAGCTTCCTCCGCCGCCTGGAGCTTCATCCTTCCGAGCGATCGCGCCGCCACGTTCCGGACGTCGGAGTCCTTGTCCTCGAGGGCGCTCAGGAGCGCGGGCACGGAGCTCGGAACCTTGAGCTCGCCCAGGATCCGGAGGGCCCGGGCCCGGTTCCACTTCAAGGGGCTGCGCGCCTGGCGCAGGCACCTCTGGATCACGCCTCCCTCCTCGAGCGCGTGGATCACGTCCAGACGCACCGCCAGCTCGAGCTGGCTCACTTCCAGAGATGCCATCTCCGACCGCTTCCCCGAGAGCGCCTGCACGATCCGGTGCATCCCTTCCTCGCGGTCCTCGGGCACTCCGGTCTTGAGGAGGAGGAAGCTCTTGCGCAGCCGGTCCAGGAACGCGCGCTTGCTGGACTCCTGCCGGCCCGAGATCACCTTGTTCCCGATCGCGGCCACCGTGGTGAGCGCCACGATCCCGAGCAGCACGCCCAGCGTGATGAGAAGGACCTGATAATCGATCACGGAACCCTCCTCACCACCGCACCGAGCCCGAGAGCGTGAGGCCCCAGGTGCGGTAGGAATGATTGTCCACGGAGTAGTAGCCCTCCACGCCGAGTGGAATCGCGTTCAGCAAGGACCCACCCACGTTCGCGGACCAGACGTTCGCGGCGATGTCCCTGAAATTATCCGACTGCATGAAGGAAAACTCGTAGCGCGCCCCGTAGTCCAGCGAGGCGCGCTCCGAATAGCCGTTCATCGTGAGCCCGGCCGCGTGGCGCACGCTCTGGAGCGGCGTGAAGTAGCTGGACGACGTCTTCTGGTAGTCGGCCCATGTGAGCCCGTAGTCCATCGTGACGCGGGGCACGCGTCCGCGCAGCCGGTAGGCCAGGACCCCCGCTGCCGACGTGCGCTCGTTGTCGTCGGTGTAGAAGGTCTTCGAGAAGGAGCCGCTCGCGTTCACGCGGCCGCTTCCGTCCCAGCGCAGTCCCAGATCCGCGTTGGTCCCGCCGCCCGGGACGAGCACCGGAAGCCCGCTCACGGGATCCGTCGTCTTGATGGCGATGAAGTCCCGGCGCACGCCCGCGCTGGGCGTGAAGCGCCCCACGTAGCGCCAGAGCCGCGCATGGTATCCGAAGAAATCGTCATCCGGGCCGAGTGGGAAGAGCACGGAGGGGTTGCGCGCTTCGAAGCGGCGGTAGGCGATCCCGCCCTCGAGCTGCACCGGGTAGCGCCGTAGAAAGGCAACGTCGCCGCTGAAGCCGGTGCTGTTCAGGTCGTAGTTCAGGTTGATGGAAGAGGGCGGACCGTCCGTCCGCTCCCAGTGATGGAGTCTCGAGGCGCGGACGCCGATTCCCACGGAGCGTCCCAGCGTCGCGCGGCCCTCCAGGAACTCCCCCACACTCTCGAGCTGAAAGGCCGTGGAATCGGACGTGATCTGCCGCTCGCGGGTGCGCGTCCATCCGGTCCCCGACTGGGGCCGGAGCGCGAGGCGCACCGCTCCCCGCTCCTCGGCAAGCCCCTCGGAATCGGCGCCGTGGGCCGCCGCGCGCTCGGCGAAGGCATCGGAGGCGGTCGGCGCGTCGCGCCAGCGGGCGACGGTCGCCAGCCCCAGCCAGGCGTCCCCGTCCGCTTGATTGGCGTCCAGCACGCGGAGGAATTCCCGCGAGGCTCCCGCCAGGTCGCCGTCCCAGGAAAGCGCGCGCGCGTAGCCGATCCGGGCCTCGAGGTCGGTCGAGTCCTGCTCGATGGCGCGGCGGAATTCGGGAATCGCGGCCTCGCTCCGCCCCGACCAGGCGAGCACGCGCGCATAGCCCGCGCGGTCGAAGGCGTCGTCGGGGTACTTGGCGAGCAGCTTCCGGTAGGTCTGGATGGATTCGTCGAAGTGGCGCGACCAGGCGAGCACGCGCGCGAGAAGCGAGAGCATCTCCTTGTTCTCGGGATCCTCGCGCAGGGCGGCGCGCAGCGTGGCGGCCGCGCCCTCGAAGTCCTTCCGGTCGCTCTGCTCGCGCGCGGTGCGGAGCGCCTGCTCCGAGCGCCCACTCATCTCTTCCTGCGCGGAGGCGGACGGAGCGAGGGACGGATGTGTCAGCAGCGTGCCGGCGAGGGCGGCCACGAGGAGAAACGCCGCACGGCGGCGCCAGAGGTGCGCGGTGGGCGAGAAGCCCCGGGCCCTACCGGCTCTTGGCGTCGAGATCCGTGGAGCTTCGTTGATCACGGGTATCCATTCCCTCGAACGCGTCCCTGACGAACATCGCGGACCTCTTGATCCGCTCTGAAATGATCGGCAGATCCCATTCTTTCCACACATACGACCCCGACACAGGACTCGTGACCTGAACCTCTTGGGAGACGGTAGCTTGCGTGGTCCCTGGAGCGCCCATGAACTGCACGTCGGACCCCTGGATCGTGCCCACGAATTCCGGATCTTCGGGGCCCAGCGAATCGGGCCGGAACGCGGGGACGTTCGTGGCCCACGCGAGGAGCCCGATGCCCGGCGTCTTGGTGACCTCGATCTGCCTCGTCCCGTCCCTGTCATCCAGTACGGAACGGCTCGAGGGGTCGCCCACATTCAAGAGCCCCCAGGGAATCGCGACCTCGATGGTCCGCCGGCTGTCGACCGCGCGGCCGTCGTTCACGAACCAATCGCAGTGCGGATCGTAAGGGTAGCTGGCTTCCGCACCGGGCAGGGCGGAGCCGCGCAGTGGCTCGTGCCCATACTGGAGGCGGCCCCAGTCCAGATGCTGCGCCGGGAATACGTCGCCGCTCCGGGAAACGCGCTCGCGGTTCGTCTCGATGAGGAGCGGAATGTAGTGTCCCTCGTTGTTCGACACCGGCCGGCAGGGCTGCGTGCGAGGCTCCATGCGGCCACCCGCCATCTCGCGCGACCACACGGAATAGTTCATGGCGTGATCCACGAAGAGCTCGGCGCGCGTGGACCGCTTGCCGCGTCCCCGCTCGTCCCCGGGATTCCCGGGATCGAGAAGCAGCATGTACTCCGCTCCCCGCGACCACGTGGCGGGAAGCGGCCTCGGAAGCCTGTGATCGCCGCGCGCCGGGTCGAGCATGTCCAGGGCAATCCCGACGATGGGAAATCCATCCGGCGCGAGATCCACGCGTAGGTAAAGGCGATTCTGATCCGAGGTGACGTAGAGGGAGCGCAGGAGCGTCCCGTCGCGCGCCGTGGCGTAAGGGGCGATGCCCGACCAGTCCTGGATGCTCCCGTCCACGCGGATCGTGGAGGGCGGGTCGAATCCCAGGAGCCCGTAGTTCTCTTCCGGATCCAGGAGGTTGTGCCAGAGAGGATCCCGGTCGCGCGGCTCCTCGCCACTCGCCACGAGCCAGTTCACCTTGAACCACTCGTCGAAGAGGGAGAAGAGAAGGCCCCCCGCGCAGCCCGTGGACTGGACGTCCTCGAGAAGGCGTACGTCCCCCTTCCCTTGCTCGTCCTCCGACATCCCGCCGTGATTCAACCCCTGCGGCTGGAGGTGCGCGACGCCGCGGCTGGTCGGAACACCCACCTCTCCGATCAGGAGCGGGATGCCCTTCGTGTGCGCCTTGAGATCCGCCAGGTAGCCGGCGTAGTTGCAGGTGCCGTGCTTGTCCTTGAAGTGCGCGTAGCCCGGGTCGAGGTTGATGAAGTCGGGATAGTAGGGATACACGTGGTAGTTGGCGAAGTAGCCCAGCGTCTTCGTCAGGGTCGAGGCTCCCTTCAGAGGGCGGATCTGGGTCGGATCCACTGAGTACGCGTCCTCGTCGTGCTCCGCCGCCTTCCCGCCCGGCTCCGCCTCCGTGGGATGGCGCATCGGGTCCAGGGTGGGCCAGGTCACGAACGAGACGGCGTGCGCCAATCCGTAGCGCTTCGCCTCGTACGACGTCGCGAGCTCCAGCTCGCGCGCCAGCCAGCACTCCATCGCGGTCCCCCCATTCACCGCGAAGTAGCTGCCCTGGAACTTGGTCATCGCCGGGTGCGCTTCCTGGGTGACCCGAACGGCGTAGGGCTCCCACTCGCGCCCCAGGAGCCAGCCCCCGAGATAGGGCGAGACGTCGGCCGTGTAGGTTCCCGCGGCGTGGCCGGGACGCGGTGGCAGGGTCGCCTTCCCGTGAATCGCGTCCACCGCGGTCCGGATCTCGGCCTCGAATTCCTTCCCGAACTTGGGATCCCAGAAATCGTTCTTCGCCGGGAGCTCGGTCCAGACCTCCTGGAAAAGCCAGATCGGGTCCGAGGGATGGGCGTCGTTGATGTCCTTGAGTGCCTGATAGAACTCGGGCGGGTGGAGCGCGTAGACGCGGATGGCGTTGGCGTGGAGCGTCCGCACGAATGCGAGCCACCGCCTGTAGTCCGCGCGCGTGATGGCGAACTCACCCGGATAGTGGCCCGGGGGCGCTGCGCCCAAGTTGATGCCTCGTAGGAACATGGGCCGTGCGACGCCGTTCACGACGACCTCGAATCGGTCGCCTCGGGCGCGCACGTAGTGGGCAGGATCCTTCGCCCCTGCCAGAGCTGGCACGAGGAGTATCAGGATCAGAATCCGGACCACGCGGCGAGCAGCCTGGATCAGAAGAATCCCCTCCCGTCGTCGCAAAGCCCCCCGGGTCGGGATAGTCGCCTAGTTCCGGGGGAAACTCCACATGGATTTGCCTCCCCGGAGGGGAGGCTTCAGGGGCGTGATCGGCTTCCGGAGCGGGAAGCTTTAGGGACAGATGGCCTGAAGCGTGCTCTCCACGTCCTCGAAGCTCTCGAGGATGACGTCGGGCTCGGCGGCCAGGAGCTCCTCGCGCGCCACGAGCCCGGTCGCCACGATCACGGCCCGGGCACCGATCGCGCGGGCGCAGGCCACGTCCCGGGGCGTGTCGCCGATCACCGTGACCTCGTCCCCCGACACCGGGCGGCCCAGGATCCCCTGCGCCTTCTCGACCGCGATCCGGGCCAGCTCGCCCCGGTCCTCGTGCTCGTTCCCGAAGGCTCCGAACTGGAAATAGTCGCCCAGCTTGAACCGTCCCAGCTTGAGCATCGCGCCGCGCTGGACGTTCCCGGTGAGGAGACCCACCAGCACGTCCTTCCGGTCGCGAAGACGCGCGAGGAGCTCCTTCACGCCCGGAAAGAGCTTCGCCCCGTCGTGGTTTCGCATCTCGAGCGTCAGGTGGGTCACGTAGCGGTCGAGGCACGCATCCCGTTTACTCCGGATGACATCCTCGGGAATGCCCGCCATCCGCATGATCTCGGCCACGCACTGGGGATCGGTCATGCCGGCGAAGCGGAAGCCGCTGATGGGCCCCGTGGTCTCGTAGGTCTCACGGAGCGCCCGCGCGAAGGCCAGCTTGGGGGCGATGCCCTCGCGGAGGAGCGTTCCATCGATGTCGAAGAGAGCGAGACGCATCAGGTCCTGATTTCGGGGTCGTTCGGTTCAGTTCGAGGCCAGCTCCACCTGGTAGCCTTTCGGGCCTCGCTTCATGATAAGGGGTGAATCCAACACCTCATAGCCGCGCTTTCCAACCTCGGCGGTGAAGCGAAGGCAGGGGACCATGAACTTGCCCGAGCCCGCGGGATAGAAATCCTGCATGGAGTAGGCGGCCGTCCCCTGCACGCGCATCGCCCAGGATTTCAGGAATTCGTCCGCGCGATCGTAGGCCTCGCGCGAGTGCAGCCGGTCCGCGCTCTTCTGGACCTCCTCGAAATCCCAGCGCATGGAGCTTGCGGTCTTGAGCGCCCCGCACACGTACGTCTCGCGGCTTCCGACGAACGTGAGCACCTCGTCGCGGGTCTCGGCCACGCGTCCCTGGGCGTCGGCGAAGAGGAGATACACGGTGACGCGGAATCCTCCCACCCCCAGCGGCTCGATGCCGCCCTCCGGGAACTGAAACGCCACGAGCGTCTGTCCGGGCTTTCCGACGAGGGTCGCCGTGTCCACCTTCACCGCCTTGGGAAGCCAGCGGCGCGCCGCGGGCTCGCGGGTGCGATCCATGCTCGCGCTCTGCCGCGCGGCGAGGAAGCGCTCCGCCGCCCTGGTGAGGGCCGGATCGGGCCGCCACGGTGCTGGCTTGGGCTTTCCGAGTCGGATCTCGGTTGGAGGCTCGTCGCCGGGCGCGCCCGCCGGAGCGAACGCCGCCGCGGCCAGAATCAGGGCCGGAATCAAGTTCCTCATCGCGTTCATGGACAGGACCTCCCTGGGCACCCGGTCAACCGCGCGCTCCCATCGGCGTGCGCGCGCCCGGTGGAGCGGAGCCCGGAGCCGCGGCACCGGGATTGCCGACCGAGCCCTCGAACAGTTTGGGATTCGTCGTGCGTTTCAGGGCCTCTTCGCGCGTGATCTTTCCGGACGTCACCAGATCTTTGAGCGCCTGGTCGAGGGTCTGCATCCCGTGCTGCATTCCGACCTGCATGATGCTCAGGATCTGCGCCGTCTTGTCCTCACGGATCAGGTTTCGGAGCGCCGGAATGCCGATCAGGATCTCGTAGGCCGCGACCCGGGACTTGCCGTCCGCGGTCGGGATGAGCGACTGCGCGATGACCCCCTCGAGCGACTCGCTCAGCATCGTCCGGACCTGGGACTGGCGATCTCCCGGGAACACGTCGATGAGGCGGTCGATCGTCTTCGCGGCGGAGTTGGTGTGGAGCGTCCCGAAGACCAGATGACCCGTCTCGGCCGCGGTGATCGCGAGCGACGTGGTCTCGAGGTCGCGAAGCTCGCCGACCAGGAGGCAATCCGGATCTTCCCGGAGCGCGCTCCGGAGGGCCGTGGCGAAATCCTTCGTATGGCAGCCCACCTCGCGCTGATTGATCAGGCACTTCTTGCTCTCGTGCACGATCTCGATGGGATCCTCGATCGTGATGATGTGCCCCTGCCGGTTCTGGTTCAGGTAGTCCACCATGGCCGCGAGCGTGGTGGTCTTGCCGCTCCCCGTGGGTCCCGTCACCAGCACCAGCCCGCGCTCCTTGATGGCCAGGTCGCGGAACACCGGCGGGCACCCCAGCTCCTCGAGGGTCTTGATCTTGGAGGAGATGACGCGAAAGACCCCGCCCGGGCCGCGCCGCTGCATGAAGACGTTGGCGCGGAAGCGCGCCACCGTTGGAAGCTCGAACCCGAAATCGATCTCGTGGTGCGTTTCGAAATGGGCGCGCTGCTCGGGGGTCATGATCTCGTAGAGGGCCGCCTTCGCCTCCTCGGCGCTCAGGGCGGGCAGGTTGGCGCGAACCATCTCTCCGCGCTGGCGGATGATCGGTGGCATGCCGGCGGAGATGTGGAGGTCCGACGCGCCCGCGTCGCGCGTCGAGGTGAGAAGGGACGCGATGGACTGGGACATCAGGCGTGGGTCCCGTTCAGGATCTTGTCCCGATCCTCGTCGGTGAGGATGATCGCGCTCAGCCCTCCGGCGCGCTCGTCCGCGGTGCCCCAGACCCGCGATCCCTCGCGGCGGGCGGTCGGAAGACCCAGCAGCGCGAACGGGCGGTCGGCGAAGACGGCGCGGCCGTGTCGCGTGCCCGCCAGATAGCGGAGCAGCGCTTTCCCGTCCAGCCAGTCCGTGCGCACGAAGAGAAGCCTGCCCACGGAAGCGCCGCAGAGCGCTTCCTGGATGGAGTCCCCGAGAAGGAAGTCATCGAGAATGGCGACGTCCGCACCCTGACCCACCACGAGGTCCGCCCAGGTGGCCTGCGCGTCCTCGCGCTTCCCGAACGTGAGGCGCGTGACCTGCTCCGGATAGGGGGTCACGAGGCTGGGCTCGATGGCGAGCACACGGCGGGGCGCGTGGGTCGCGAGCGCGGCCAGCGATGCCAGAACCATCGATCCGCCGGAGCGCGGGGGTCCGTGCACGATCACGATTCCCTCCGGCCCTTCCACCATGTCCCGGATCTCCGCCTCGGCGATCGGCGAGACTCCGAGCGCGTTCAGCTCCGGCACCTCCGTGGGCCGCGGCGTAAGGCGGATCACCGTCGTGATGCCGGAGGCGGCGCGGCAGTGGGAAACCTGGAGCACCATGCGGTCCGGTCCGACGTCCATCGCGAGGGAGCCCTGCGACATGAGGTCGGTCGTGCCCTCCAGATCGAAGATCCCCAGCACCCCGAGCCTCGCCCTGAGAAAGATCCCGGCCTCCGGACGCTCGGTCGCCTGCGGCTCGAGCCCCGAGTCCGTGCGGTAGTGGATCGAAAGGGCTCCATCCGCCGGGGTAAAATGGATCTCCGAGGCGCCCTTCTTCCGCGCCGTGTGGAGGTGGAACATGAGGAAATTGGTGCCCGCGCGGTCCCAGACCACGTCCCGCGGCGGCGGCTCCGGCGTGCCGTCCTGGCCTGGGTGCAATCCCGATGTCTCGGATTTGGGCGCGTTCTTGCGCGCGCCGAACACCGCGTCGATCGCCCGCCGCAGGGAACCCGGTGACCCGATGACGAGCGCGAGCGCTCCGCCCACGATCTGGCGCAGCTCCTGGACCGCGTCCTGGTCCGTGGGATCCGCCATCGCCACCGTGAGCTCGCTGCGCGAGCCGAAGAGGGGCACGGCCTGAATCCGGCGCAGCACCTGCTCCGGAAAACGGCGCACCTGCTCCGCATCGATCGCTTCGGGCCGCACATCCACATAGGGGATTCCCAGCTGCTTCGAGAGCGCCCAGCCGATGTTCTCTTCGGACGTGAACCCAAGCTCCACGAGGGTTTCGCCGATCAAGCTTCCGGTCTCGCGCTGCCGCGCGAGCGCCTGCTCGACCTGGGATTCGTTGACGATTCCGCCCTCGACGAGAATCGAGGTGAGCGTCCTCGTCGGGGTCTTGGGCCTGGTCACAGGTACCTCATGATGGGGTGGCTCGAATGTTTTCGGCGGTGAGACAAATCGCAAGGCATGTGCCACCGGGATTCGGATGCGGTTCGGGGCACTCAAATGACACGATGACGCGGAGTTTGCGGAATCGCGCGGCCGCCCGGTTTCGCGGCCGGGGTAGCAAATAGGTAGCCGGGGGCATGCGGAAGCGAGTAGATTCTCGGCGGTTGAGAACCGGGACCCAACGTCCGAACAGAAGGAGGGCCATGGCAAAGCGACAGCTCGAGCTGATCCCACGCAATGAAAAGAAAGAGCGGCCCGTGAAGAAAGGCGCTCGAAAAACCGCCGTCCTCAAAGCCTCTCCTGCATCCCGTGTCAAAGCCGTCCCCAAGAGCGCCGCCAAGAAGAAGCCCGAAGCCGTTCGCCTGACCGCGGCCGATCTCGCGACCCGACAGCGGGAGATCTCGGTCAGCGAATTCTTCACCAAGAACCGCCACCTCCTCGGATTCGACAGCCCCGCCAAGGCGCTGTTGACCACCGTCAAGGAAGCGGTCGACAACGCGCTCGACGCGTGCGAGGAGGCCGGCATCCTCCCGGATCTCGTGATCGTGATCTCCGAGATCACGGAGACCCGCTACCGCGTCGTGGTGCAGGACAACGGTCCCGGAATCGTGAAGGCGCAGATCCCGAGAATCTTCGGGCAGCTTCTCTACGGCTCGAAATTCCACACGCTTCGCCAGGCGCGCGGACAGCAGGGGATCGGCATCTCCGCGGCGGGCATGTACGGCCAGCTCACCACGGGAAAGCCGATCAAGATCGCGTCGCACACCGGCTCGAAGAAGCCCGGGCACGAGTACGAGATCCAGATCGACACCAAGCGGAACCAGCCGGTCATCGTGTCCGAGCGAGAGCTGGACTCGAAGGGCCCCGAGCCGGACAAGGAGAAGCGCGCGGTCGCGAGAGCCTTCGAGCAGGGGACGCGCGTGGAGCTGGAGATCGAGGCGACCTACAAGAAGGGCCGCCATTCCGTGGACGGCTACATCGAGCAGACCGCGATGGCGAACCCTCACGCGAGCGTGACGTACGTGGCGCCGGATGGAGAGCGGCACGAGTATCCGCGGGTGGCGAAGGAGCTGCCCAAGCCTCCGCTCGAGATCAAGCCGCATCCGCACGGGGTCGAGCTGGGAATCTTGTTGAAGATGCTCCACGAGTCGAAGGCGCGGAACGTCGTCTCCTTCCTGCACGGGGAGTTCTCGCGCGTGAGCGGTCCGGTGGCCGAGGAGATCGCGAAGAGCGCGGGGCTGCCCCTCACGATGTCGCCTCTGAAGGCGGCGCGCGAGCAGGCGGAATCGCTCTACAAGGCGATCCAGGCCACGAAGCTCATGGCGCCCCAATCCAACGTGCTCTCGCCCATCGGGGAGGAGCTTCTCCTCGAGGGGCTGAAGAAGCAGGTCACGGCGGATTTCTACGCGGCGACCTCACGAAGCCCGGCCGTCTATCGCGGAAATCCCTTCCTGGTGGAAGCCGCGCTGGCGTACGGCGGCCTTCCCGGGGATGAGCTTGCCACGATGATCCGATTCGCGAATCGCGTGCCGCTCCTCTATCAGCAGTCTGCCTGCGCCATCACGAAATCGGTCATCCAGACCACGTGGAAGAATTATGGGATCCAGCAGTCGCGTGGGGCCCTGCCCATGGCGCCCATGGTCCTGATGGTGCACATCGCGTCGGTCTGGGTGCCCTTCACCTCGGAGAGCAAGGAGGCGGTCGCCTCCTATCCCGAGATCATGAAGGAGATCAAGCTGGCGCTTCAGGACGTGGGCCGGAAGCTGGGGCTCTACATCCGGCGCGGGCTGCGCGAGGCGGACGCGGAGAAGAAGCGCTCGTACATCGAGAAATACATCCCGCATATCGGGATTGCGCTCCAGGAGATCCTCGGCATCGACGACAAGAGGAAAGAGAAGGTCTGCGCGACCCTGAAAGACACCCTGGAACGGAGCCGGAAAAATGACTGAGTCGGTCGTACCGAAGATCAAGAAGGAGGCCAAGTCCGTCGAGGAGGCCATCCTCAAGCGGAAGAAGCCCTCCCTTCATTTCCCCATTCGCTCGCTCGCGAACGTGCGCTACCTCGAGAAGGAAGGCTATTTCGAGATCCGCGGAAAGAAGAAGGAGCGGACCCTCACCGTGAACACGGTGAAGACGTTCGCGCAGACGCTGCGGATGATGGCCCTCTCCAAGACACTCGTCGAGACGGACGACATTGCCACCAAGCGGGAGGCCTACTACGTCTCGAAGAACTGGGACGAGGCGCGCTTCCTGGAGCAGACCGAATCCGACACGGTCATGGACGACGTGGAGGCGCTCTTCGAGGTGAACCGCGAGCAGCTGGGGTTCGTTCCCGAGGAGAAGGGTGGGGACGTCTCGGGGAGCCTGGTCGTGATCGACAAGGACCCCAATACCGGGAAGGAGATCCGGATCGACTGCACCAAGTTCGGGTCCGGCGCTTACTCCATTCCCATCTCGGTGGAAGATCTCAAGTTCGAGACCAAGGCCAAGTTCATTCTCGTGATCGAGACGGCCGGGATGTTCCAGCGGCTGGTGAAGCACGGCTACTGGAAGAAGGCGAACTGCATCCTGGTCTCGATGGGAGGCGTTCCCACGCGCGCGTGCCGTCGGTTCATCAGGCGACTCGCGGACGCGCAGAAGATTCCGGTCTACGTCTTCGTGGACGGCGATCCCTACGGGATCAGCAACATCTATCGCACGTTCAAGGTGGGCTCGGGAAACGCGGCGCACATCAATGAATTCTTCTGTGTGCCCCAGGCGCGATTTCTAGGGATCACGCCTCAGGACATCCTCGACTACAAGCTACCCACGCATCCCTTGAAGGAAGTGGACGTGAAGCGGGCGAAGGACGCGCTGAAGAACGATCCCTTCTTCCTCCACCACAAGGAGTGGGCGAAGGCGATCGAGCATCTCGTGTCGATGGGGGTCCGCGCGGAGCAGCAGGCGCTGGCGGCGCATGGGCTGAATTACGTGATCGACACGTATCTGCCCGAGAAGATCAAGCATCCGGAGAAGTTCCTGCCGTAGCCCCTCGCGCTACCTCTTCACGTCCAGCCAGACGTAGATGGTCGCGTCGTCCTGCGTGATCTTGAGCTTCTCTCCGCGCGGCAGGCGCTCGACCTGGTCGCGGACTTCGTCCAGGTGCACCTTGTGTTTCCCCGCGCTCACCGAGCTCTTCAGTCCAAACGCGAACATCGTGTCGACCGTCTTCTTCGGCATCGTCATCGCGACGGTCGCCATCTCCTTGCCCGGCTCCCACACCTCGACGTGGAACTCGGGATTCTTCCCCCACCACCAGGGCATGGGGGACGGCGGTGCGGTGCGAATCGTCCAGAAGACCCCGGTCGCCAGCGAAAGGACGACCAGAGCCCCGATCCAGATGAATCCAGCGCGCCGGGCCATGGGTGTTCTCCTCGGGGGGAATTCCAAGGGTCCTGATCCCCGTACGCTAGCACAGGCTGGCGGGTTTCGTTCTATCATCGGGCTTCCCTCCACGACAGGAACCGTCCATTCTCGCGGTGGTTCTAGAGGGGGACATTCCCTGACGCACTTCCTCGGTCACATCGGAGCTCCCATGGTTGCATCACCCTGCCGCAGCCTGTTCCTGGCCGCACTCTCCCTGGTCCTCGTGGCCCAAGCTGCCCCGGCGCGCGTGCTGCCCCCGACGCCGCGTCGGCCCGTCACGGACACGTATTTCGGTACTCGGATCGTCGACAACTATCGCTGGATCGAGAAGGTGGACCGCCCCGAGGTGAAGCGCTGGCTCAAGGCGCAGGCGGACTATTCCAACGAAGTCATCGCGCGGATTCCGGGGCGGGACTCGCTCCTGAACGACTTCGTGCGACTCGACGCCATGCGGCCCGCGAACATCGCGTCGGTGCAGCGCAAGAACGGCCGGTATTTCTACAGAAAGACGCTGCCTTCGGAGAACGTGGGCCGGCTCTTCTACCGGGAGAAGCTCGACGGTCCCGAGACTCTTCTCTTCGATCCGACCGAGGGCGCGGGGGGCAAGAGCACGTCCTTCACCTTCTACCAGCCGAGCGAGGACGGTAAGCGCGTCGCGGTCGGCGTGGCCCAGAACGGCTCCGAGACCGCGACCATCCGTATCCTGAACGTGGATACTCGCACCCTCGAGCCCGAGTCCATTTCGCCGGTGTGGATCGGTGTCGGCGGCTGGACCCGGGACGGCTCGGGATTCACCTACAACCGCCTCAACGCGGGCGACGTCCACGACCAGAACCGCGAGCTCAACACCACGTCCTACCTTCATCTGGTGGGGACCGATCCGTCGAAGGACCGTACCGTGCTGTCCGCCGCGAAGTACCCGGAGCTTGGCATGAAGCCCCAGGACATCCCGATCGTCTCCTTCAGCGACGACTTCCAGTACCTTTTCGGTGCGGCCGCCAGCGTGCAGAACGAATTGACGATGTTCGTAGCGCCCGCGAGCGATCTCCTTTCGGACCACATCCACTGGAAGCCCTTGCTCGTCCCCGAGGATCAGGTCGTGTTGATCGTCGCGCACGGCGACCGGCTCTTCCTGCTCTCCCACAAGGACGCGCCCAGGTACCGAATCCTAGAGACGAGCCTCACGAACCCCGACATCGCGCACGCGGCCGTGGTGATGCCCGAGGGGAAGGAGACGATCGACGGGCTCGACCGCACGAAGAACTATCTCCTGGCCACGACTTCCGACGGCATCAACAACAAGGTGTTCCTCCACGCCTACGACAAGCCCGCATGGACGGAGGTCCCGCTGCCGCGAACGGGCACCGTGGCGGTCGGGGGCTTCGACATCACGTCCGACGACGCCCAGGCGGTGATCACGTCCTGGAGCAAGCCGACGGAGCGCTACGAGTTCTCCTCGGCGGGGGGCACCCTGTCGCTGAGTCCGCTCAACGTCGCGGTCTCCTATCCGGGCACCGAGGACATCACGGTCGAGGAGGTGGAGGCGCCGGCGCCCGACGGCACGATGGTCCCACTCTCCATCGTCTACAACAAGCGGCTCGCGCGCGACGGCACGGCTCCATGCTACCTCTCCGGATACGGCGCGTATGGTTTCTCGAGCCCACCGTATTTCGGGCTGATGAACCTCGCGTTGATCGATCGCGGAGTGATCGTGGCCACGGCCCACGTGCGCGGCGGCGGCGAGAAGGGCTTCGACTGGTACCACGCCGGATTCAAGACGACGAAGCCGAACACCTGGAAGGATTTCATCGCGTGCGGGGAATATCTCGTGAAGAACAAATACACGAGCCCGGCGCATCTCTTCGGAGAAGGGTCGAGCGCCGGGGGCATTCTGATCGGCCGCGCGATCACCGAGCGCCCCGACCTCTTTGCCGCGGCCGTCTGCAACGTGCCCTGCGCGAACGCGCTCCGGATGGAGAACACGCCCAACGGCCCGATCAACACCCCGGAATTCGGGACCGTGAAGGACTCGACCGAGTGGCGGGCGCTGCTCGAGATGGACGCGCTTCACCATGTGAACAAAGGGGTCAAGTACCCGGCCGTGATGTGCGTGGGAGGAGCGAACGATCCACGCGTGATCGTGTGGCAGCCGGCCAAGTTCGCGGCCGCGCTCCAGAACGCCACCGGGTCCGGCAAGCCCGTCCTGTTACAGGTGAACTACGACAACGGCCACTTCACCGAGGACAAGAAGGTCGCCTTCCGGGACTTCGCGAACATGTACGCCTTCTGCCTGTGGCAGACGGGAGACAAGGAGTTTCAACCCAAACTTCGTCCTAAGCCCCGCCACGCCCGAGTCTGAACTCCTTCTTCACGATGTCCCCTTCCGCGGCGCCGGGCGCTTTGGAATTCTCGTTCTCGCCGTTGTCGACGTACTTCATGCGGACCGTGAGCGAGATGATGGCCACGGTCACCCCGAACAGCACCACGATCGTGGCGCCCATCGGCCAGTCCCTGCTGTACGAGAGCACGGCTCCGAGGATGGAGACGACCAACCCGATCGCCCAGGCCCAGTACAGGCGGGCCGGGCCTCTCCGGCCCAGGAGCGTCGAGCAGACGATGGGTACGATCAGGTACGAAAACACCGCCAGGACGCCGGACACTTTCACGGAGCTAGTGACCACGAGGCCGAACGCGGCGTAGAACAGGAAGTCCCATCGCTTGACCGAAAGGCCTGCCGCGCGCGCTTTCTTGGGATCTTCCGAGCACAGGGAGAGCGTTCGGCGGTTGAAGAACAGGAACGCTCCCGCGACCGCGAAGATCGCGGCCATGATCGCGATGTCCTTCCACGTCACCCAGCCCAGCGCCTCCCCGCTCAGGGTCCCGCTCACGTGCTCCGCCCCGTGGGGCGCGTTCGCGAGCAGGAGCAACGTGGCCGCCGTCGCGAGCGCGAAGGAAATGCCAATGAAGGCCTCCTGCAGCACCGAGTGCTCCCGGTCCCAGAGGAAGCTGAAGAGGGCTGCGCCCAGCAGCGTGAAGCCAAAGGACCAGTAGTACATGCTGGGGTCGTGCGGCTCGGCTCCCAGGAGAAAGGCCACGCTCTGGCCCAGGGCCGCGATCTGCGCCAGTGCCAGGTCCACGAAGATCACTCCGCGGGCCAGCACGTGCCGGCCCAGCGCCGGAAGGATCAACGTGAGGAGGAGGCAGGCCAGGAGCGGCAGCGCCATGACCGCGAAAAAGTTCATCGTGATCCCCCTGTTCTACCAGAAAGCGCTCCCGCCACCGAGGAAACCAGGGCATCGAACTTGGAGAAGACGTCCTCCGTCCCCGGGACTCCGCCGCATTCGGTCGCGATCTTCACGGCAACGCCTTGGGCCCGCTTCGCCAGCTGGTTGCAGGGGTCGGGGTTGTAGTACGGCTGGTACAGCACCACCTTGGCGCCCTCCTTCTTCATCCTCTCCGAAAGGTCGCTCAAGTAGCGCGGGTTGGGCGGGATGCCGGGCTTGGGCTCGACGGTGCCGAATTGCTTCAGCCCGAACCGTTCGGCGAAATAGACGAAGTTCTTGTGATAGGTCACGACGGGGGCGCCCTTGTAGGGCGCTATCTGCTTCTCCCATTTCTCCAGCGACGTGTCGATCCTCTCGTCGAATGCCTTTGCATTCGCGGCATAGTCCGCGGCATTCGCGGCGTCGAGCTTGGAGAAGACCTCCGCGAGATGATCGGCCACGACCTTGAGGTTCTTCGGGTCGGTGTAGTAATGCGGGTTCCCCAGCGGATGGACGTCCCCTTCGGCGCGGCTGACCGTGCCCGACGGTTTCTCGAGCACATCGACCCCCTCCGAAGCGTCCACGAAACCCGGCGCCCCCGGCTGGATCTTGGGGTTGCGGCTTCCGGGGAGCACCAGCGGCAGCCACCCCGCGTCCAGCTCCAGGCCGACCGACACGAACACGTCGGCGTGCTGGATGGCCTTCATGAGGCTGGGCTTCGCGGGAACGAAGTGCGGGTCCTCGTAGCCCCGGCAGAGACTCTGAGCCGTGACGTGCTTGCCGCCCACGAGCTGGGCGACGGAGGCAAGGTCCGTCAGCGAGGTGGCGACTCTCAAATCCGCGAACGCTGGCACGGCCGCCAGCAACGCAATCATCGAGACGAACAAGGATCGAATCAGGAACTTCATGGGAACCTCCTCAATATGCATGGGCGGGGTGATACCCGATCGTGTAGCTCATCTGAATCGCGATCCGATCATCGGTCGGATGAATCCCCGCGTCCGCCTTCGCATGGCTGTACTCGAGTCGAAGGAACGAGAACTCCGAGGGCATCCACGCGATGTTGGCGGACCCCCGGGTCACCTTGGCGGCAACGGGATCGCCTGCGTCGTCGACCACGAAATCCGTGAAGCTCTTGCGGGCCCGCTCTCCACGGATACCCGCCCACCAGAGCTGTGACAGGCGATACTGGAAGGACGCGTACCCGCCGTCCTGTTCCCGGATGGTGCTCCCGCCGATGGACGACTGTTTCCGCAAGTACTCGCTCTGTAAGATCCACCCGTGGCGGTTCGAGCTGGTCGCGGGCACGTTACGGACAGTGACGTCCGCGCCCAAAGCGGCGTGACGGTGGCCATCGGTTCCCCGGCCTTGTAGGAAGGACTGGCCAAGCTCCAACGTCGTCTCGCCGCTCAGGTCGAACTGGTTCTTGAAATGACCGAGGTAGGGGACGTTGTCGTGCCTCGAGGATCCGAGATCGAGCGGATGGTCGCCGTCCGGGCCCACGGCCTGATAGATGCCCCCGGTCAGCTCGGAAAACCAGGGCAGAGGAGTGAGCCACGAGGCCTCGAGGCCGGGGTCCTTGAACCCCTCGTTGCCAATCGTGTTGGACATCACGATCGGAGCCTCGATGAACGGAAAGGCGTGAGTATGGAGCATTCCATGCTTTCCGAACATGCCGCGGATCTTCCCCAGCTTCAGCTGGACGGACGGTATCTTGGTGGTTCGGACCCACACTTCCTCCGGGTCCACCCCATCGGGCAAGAAGACGATGTTGCTCGTCAAGGTCCAGTAGGGATCCACGACCGAGATGAGGCTGATTTCCGCCTCATCGAACTGCAGTCCATAAGGCTGGTTCAGATTGTGCGCGGCCAGTCCGGAGAACAGGGCATTCATCCCGATCGCCGGATTGGCGAGATTCGAAAACATCGATGACGGCTGAGCGATTGCGAGCGCCGGCGCGCACGTGACCCCGGCGAACATGGCCGCCAGGACGAGCGCGAACGTAACTGCGCACGTATCGCGCACCGCCACAATCCGTGGTAATGACACGGTTGCCTCCTCGGTTTTTGGTGGAAACTTGGTTCTGGCGCTACCGGGGACTGCTAGACGAGGGGCGGGGCGCGGCTACGGGTGGTGCGGTGGGATTCCGAATCCCAGCCCTGCTCGGCCGGGATCGTGAGGAGCGTCGGGTCGGAAGCGGGCACGATCCCGTGATCCAGCGCCGCGGTCACCACCGCCGGCGTGTGGGCGGCGGTACAGAGGGCGCAATCGTGGCCTTCCAGACCGTTGTGGTGCTGGTGGGCCGCGACGAGAACGAGCGTGCTCGCAACGTAAAGAAGGAGCAGCCCGCGGAGCAGCGGGTGGAGTCGTCGAATCTGTCTCAGCGTATTCGCCATGGGTCTCCGCTCATGTTCGGCATCAGGGCCTTCTCTGTCAACCCCGTTGTGGGAGCGTAAGTTCCGCCAACCTACCCCCGCCGGGCGGCCCAGATCATGCCGATTCCCCAGACGATGAGAAGCACCGGCCAGTACCGCAGCACGTTGCCGTGCAAGTACCCCAGCTCTTTCAGGAGCAGCACCGTACCGATCACGACCAGGGTGAGTGGAAACGCGATGCGGTGCCCGTTACCGGCCATTCCAGTTCCTCCTTCACGAGATTCGTTGTGATGGGCTTGCGGTCGATCGTGACGCGGATGAGCGGCCCGTCGACGATGATGGTCACCGGGCGGCCGCGTCCTTTCCCGATGTGCACTTGATCCTTCCCGCCTCCCTTCGCCTGCTTCGCGAAATCGAACGGCAGCGCCATCCAGAGGAGGCCGGGGTGGCTGACGAGCCTTACGGGGCAATCACCGGGAATCCGGACCCGCGCGATGGAGAGCAGTCCGCCGACGCGGATCTCCTGAGGCCTCGCGTTGTCACTGAAGCCGACCAGCATCGAGGAGGCGAATCCGTTCACATCGCACCGCGTGGGCTTGAGCGTCGTGAGATCGGCGTGCATCGTGGCGAAGCTTCCTCGCCAGTGGAGCGACATGGGAATGGCATTCGGGACGCGGAGGTCGAGGCTGGCTCCCAGAGGCGGCACGCGGAGCGTGCCCGTGACCTCCGGCCATTCGAACAGGGCTTCCCCGCGGGTCACCGCGAAGCGATATCCGGTCGCGGAGTCTCCCTCGATGCTCCGTAACCGGACGAGGAGGGTTCGAATGGGAGGCGTGCCCTGCCCGAGGTAGAAGCGCCCGAGGTTCGTCTGAACCCGCACGCTCAACGACGCCACGCGAGCCTTCGCCAGATCGATGGTGGCGGTGGCGCGAGGAATGTGCTCCTTGGCCTGGCGATTCATCCAGTACATGCCGAGCGCGGTTCCTCCCAGGATGAGGAGCACCGCCAGACATCCCATGAACGGGTTCTTGATCACGCTCGCCAGGAACGCCAGGCCGAACGCGACGAGGAGGAGCGGCCAGAAGCGCAGGAGCAGGATGGGCGTGTCGGGATGCGCCCACCCGGCCCGGACCGCGAGAAGGAGAACGCCGATCGCGAGAAGGAGCGCGCCGAGAGCGATCTTGCCGAAATTCATCCGGGAAGCGGTATCACGGGCGCCTCACATGCGCAAGCGGCGTCGTCGGTGGAGCGGGACGGGGGCGGGGTTCTTAGGGCTTGAAAAATGGGGCGGCTGCCTCGATCCTCGTGGGCTTCATGGCTCATTTCGAATCCATCCAGTTCCTGACGGGGGTATCTTGCTGAATGCCAAACACGCGCGAGTTTGCGCGCTCGCGCTGACGCTGGCTCTTTCGATGTCACAGGCCCCGTTCGCTCGGGCGGAAGATGGGGAAGACCTTCTCGGGAAGCTCCAATTCCACGGCTACGGAGAGTTCCATTACAACAACCCGCGGATCGACACGATGTCCTCCGGCGCGGGGAACGTGCTCGACGTCCATCGGTTCGTGCTGGGCTGGGAATACGAGTTCACGGAGAATCTCCGCGTGGAGGCCGAGCTGGACTACGAGCACGCCGCCAAGGAGCTCGAGCTGGAGGAGGCGTATCTCGAATACGATCTCCTGCCGGCCCTGTCGCTCCGGGTGGGTACCTTGCTCATGCCGGTTGGGCCGCTGAACGAGACCCACGAGCCGCCGCTCTATTACAGCGTCGAGCGCCCCTACGTGGAGCGCTACATCATCCCCACGACCTGGCAGGAGAACGGCGTGGGCGTAGCGGGTCAGGTCGGCGATGGCAACGTGAGTTACCGTGCGTACCTTACGGCGGGGCTGGACGCCCTGCGGATGACGACGCTCGGCGGATTGCACGACGTCAGCTCCAAGGGGTCGGAATCAAAGGCGAATGATCTGGCCGGTAGCGTGCGGATCGCTTTTTCTCCGGCCCGGGGTCTCACGCTGGCAGGGTCGGGATACTACGGCGGCGCGGATCAGAACACGCCGTTTCTCGGCAAAGTCAGCGTGTCGATTCTGGGTTCCGACGTTCGCATTCGTCGTTCGGGGTTCGACCTGCGCGGAGCGTTTGACTATGTCTCCGTGGACAATGCCCATGACGTGAGCGTTTTCGTCGGGGAGACGATCGGCGAAGTCATGCAGGGTTGGTACACGGAAGCAGGCTACGACCTGCTCCGGCGGGACCGCCAGGGAGAGGGCGGACGCTCGCTCGTGGTCTTCGGCAGGCACGAGGAGTTCGACACCAACAAGGAAGTGTCCGGAGCATTGGTGAAGGATCCCGCGGCCGACCGTGAAGTCACGACCGCGGGCTTGGCGTACTATCCAATCGAACGTGTGGCATTCAAGACGGACTTGGAGCACTGGAAGGACGGCAGCGGTGCCAAGCTCAACCGAGTGAATCTCGGCGCCGCGTTCATGTTCTAGAAAGGAAATCCCTACCGATGATGCGTACCCGTTTTTCGATCGCAATGACCGTCGCCGCGTTCCTGGCCGGGACGGCTGTACATGCAGGCTCCGCGAGCGCGGTGAAGAGATTCTCTTCGGCCGCCGCGAAGGAGAAAGCTCCCTACGCGCGCGTGTACCTGGCGCTCCGCGGGTGCACCTCCTGCTCCCACTGCCGCTCCGCGATCCGCCAGATGGCACGCTCCGGCTCGGGAGGAGGCGCGGCGCTGGTCACCACCGACGCGGTCGAGGTGCGCTACTCCAAGC
>DASQAV010000020.1:0-45108 GCA_035635575.1 Candidatus Dormiibacterota bacterium
GGAAAAAATGGAGCGGGAAACGGGATTCGAACCCGCGACCCTCAGCTTGGAAGGCTGACGCTCTAGCCACTGAGCTATTCCCGCTCGAAACTCCCTAGGTGTGGAGGGGGAAGGATTCGAACCTTCGAAGGCTAAGCCGGCAGATTTACAGTCTGCTCCCTTTGTCCACTCGGGAACCCCTCCGGCACCACGATTTCGATGAAACTGGAGCTGGCGAAGGGACTCGAACCCCCAACCGCCTCATTACAAATGAGATGCTCTACCAATTGAGCTACGCCAGCTCGCAGCGGTAAACGATGGGACCCGCGAGCGCGGGCGGGCTCGCCGTCGGCATAGTACGTGGACCAACGGAACGCGTCAACTGAGAGGGCTTTGCGGGTCCGGGGAGATGCTTTGCTAGCCGATGCGGCTGGCGCGCTGGGACGCGGTGCGGAGGGCCGAAAGCAGCTTGTCCACCTTGATCTCGCCCACCGCCTTGTCACCGATCGGCGTGTCGAGAACGCGCGCGAGCGAGAAGTGGAAGCAGCTTCCCTCGCCGAGGACGCTCTCCGCCCAGATCTTTCCGTGGTGCGCTTCCACGATCCCTTTGCAGATGGCGAGCCCGAGGCCGGTGCCTCCCTGCTCGCGCGTGGCGGAGTCGGCGACCTGGAAGAACTTCCCGAAGATCCTTCCCAAGTCGTCGGGCGCGATCCCCTTCCCGCGATCGGAGACCATGACTTCGAATTCTCGCTCGTGCTCGCGCAGCTCGATCGTGACCTTCCCGCCCGGCTGCGAGAACTTGATCGCGTTGGAGATCAGATTCTCGAGCACCTGCATGATCCGCTGCGGATCAGCCAGCACCATCGCGGGCTCGCGGGGCAGGCGCGCGTCCACTTCGATCCCCTGGCCTCCCGGAAGCTGCGGGACCCAGAAGAGGCACTTCTCGATGAGGTCGTTGAGCGACGTCGGCGCGAACTGGATGGAGAGAACGCCCGCTTCGATCTTCGAGACGTCGAGGATGTCCTTCACGAGCCGGATCAGCCGCTCGACCGATTCCTGGCAGAAGGCGATGAGCTGCCGCTGATCGGCGGTGTACTCGAACTTGGGGCTACTGACCAGGATGTCGAGGGAGCTCTTCATGACGGTCAGCGGCGTGCGCACCTCGTGCGAGGCGATGGAGAGGAACTCGCTCTTCGAACGGTCCAGCCCGCGGACCTGCTCGAAGACGCGCGCGTTCCCCACCGCCGCCGAGACCTGCCGCGCGAAGAGGGTCGCGAGCGAGATCCCTTCGGGATGGAATTGCGTCCGGCCCCCCAGCGCCACCAGCACCCCCAGCGTCTGATCGCTCACGCGCAGCGGCGCCGCGAGCGCGTAGTCGCCGGGACGGTCGAGGAGCATCGAGAGCCCCGCCGCCGCGAATTCGTTGCGCGCGAGCAGGCGGGTCTCGCCGCCGAGCACCTCCTCGAGCAGGGTCACCGGCGTGTCCCAGCCCTCCATTTCGAGCGTCCCGGGTCCGGAGCGCGCCCAGAGGCGAACCGACTTGTCGCGCGGGCCCATCGCGCCCGAGAACGCTTCCTCGCCGCCGCAGATCGCGCGGATCCCCCGCGATGCGGTCTCGAGCATGCGGGGCAATTCCAGGGTCGCGGCCACCTGCGAGCCGGTGCGGTGGAGCTCGCGGAGGAGATTCTGCTGCTCGTCGTTCTTCGCCTTCGATACTTCGAGGCTCTTCGCCATCAGGTTGAAGGCTTTGCCCAGGGCGCCCAGCTCGTTTCGGCTCTTCCCGACCACGCGCGCCCGGAGATTGCCGCGCGCGATCTCGTCCACCGCGCGGAGGAGCTCCTCGATGGGGCGCGTCACCCAGCGCGAGGCCATGTTCGAGGCCACCACGCTCACGACGAGACCCACGAGGAAGATCGCGATGGAGACGTACCAGAGAAGGCGCACCTCCTCGATGAGCGCCGTCAGCGAAAGCTCCACCACCGCCAGTCCTACCGCCTTTCCATCCGGGCCCGCGATCGGCGACAGGGCCGTCGCGCGCGCGCGGGAGGGGCTGGTGAGATCGAGGATGTCGGCGGTCGTTCCTCGCTGCCCCAGGCTGATCAGATTCTCGGGCAGGCTCGAGGGGGGGAGGGAGCCGATGGGAAGACGGCCCCGGATCAGGTGGCGCTCCTCGCGCACGATGCCGCCCACGTCCACGACCACCCGCCAGGCGCCGTTCTTGCCGATGGGCGCGATCGTGTAGAGGTGGGAAACGTCGGGATTCGCGCGGCGCAAGGCGCCCAGGTTCCGGACGATGTTCCGGAAGGCGCGGGTGTCCATGTCCTCCGGCGTGCGGACCGACTGATGATCCTCGAGGCTGATGAGCGCGGCGGCGGTCTCGGCCGCGGTCGATGCGCTCGCGATCACCTGACGTCGAAGGGAGGCTTGTCCGTTCTGGTAGAGGAGGACCGTGGCAAGAACGAGGAAGGCGCTTCCCACGGCGAGGAAGAGGATCTGCAGCTCGTCTTTGAGCGTGCGCGGCCGCTGGAAAAGGCGCATCGGCTGGGTCGTTCAACTCCGTGTGGGATTAGAGTTTTCGCCGGGCGCGCGTCCCCCCTTTTTGATCCTCGAGGACATAGCCCAGGGCCAAAATCTTGTCCCTAAGCTCATCGGCCCTTTGCCATTGCTTCTGGAGGCGGGCCTCATCCCTTTGCCTCACAAGGGCTTGCACCTCATCCGGGACGGTCTCCGCGACCCTCTTCGCGTCCCAGAAGAGTCCCAGCGTCTCCCCGAGCCGCCGCAGGGTGCGGGTTGCGTCCGGGAGCGCGGCCCGCTCCACCTCCGACATGCGCCCCGATTCCGCCACGCGGTTGATCGCCTTCGCGAGATCGAAGAGATGCCCCTGGGCCTTGGCCGAATTGAAATCGTCCTCCATGGACTCCTCGAAAAGCTTCTCGGTCTTGCGCGCCTCGGCGAGGAGCTTCGCCTTCGCAGGCGATGGATTGCCCGCGCTGCCGGCCGGGCCCGAGCCGCCGCCCGCCTTCTCTCCGGTCTCCAGCGCCGCGCGCAGCCGCGCGTAGGCGATCCCCGCCTCGCGGAGCCGGTCCTCGTTCCACTCGATCGGGCTCCGGTACTGCGTCGACTGCAAATAGAAGCGGATCACTTCCGGCTCGACCTTCTTCGCCACGTCCTCGATCAGGAAGAAGTGCTGCAGCGATTTCGACATCTTGGCGCCGCGCAGGAGCACGAGGCCGTTCTCGATCCAGTACCGCGCGAAGGTCTTGCCGGTCGCGGCCTCCGACTGCGCGATCTCGTTCTCGTGATGGGGAAAGACGAGATCCTGTCCGCCGCCGTGGAAATCGAACGTCTCGCCGAGGTACTTCATCGCCATCGCGGAGCACTCGATGTGCCATCCCGGCCGCCCCGGACCCCAGGGGCTTGGCCAGGAAGGCTCGCCCGGCTTGGCGCCTTTCCAGAGCGTGAAGTCGAGCGGATCGCGCTTCATCTCTCCCACCTCGATCCGCACGCCCTGGCGCAGGTCGTCCACCTTGCGCCCCGAGAGCTGGCCGTACTTGGGGTAGCTCCGCACGTCGAAATAGACGTCGATCCCCGAGACGTAGGCAAACTTCTTCTCGATGAGGCGCTGGATCAGGACAATGATCTCGGGCAGGTGCTCGGTCGCCCGGGGGTAGTGGGTCGCGCGCTTGATGTTCAGGAGATCCGAGTAGGTCAGGAAGGCCTTCATGTTCCGCTCGGAGACCTTCTCGAACGGAATGCCCTCCTTGTGGGCGCGGTCGATGATCCGGTCGTCGATGTCGGTGAAGTTGGTGACGTAGACGACCTCGAGCCCCTTCGATTCGAGGTAGCGGCGGATCACGTCCGCCGCGACCGCGTAGCGCATGTGCCCGACGTGCGGCTTGTCCTGCACGGTCATGCCGCACACGTACATTCCGGTGCGCTTGGGATCGAGCGGCTCGAAGGGAAGCTTCTTCCGCTTTCTGGTGTCGTAGACGCGGATGCTCACGCGGGCCCCGTGGCTCCCGTGGCGGGACGGACCGAGATTCCTTCCTCGCGCAGGCGGTGCAGGGCCGCGATGCGAAGCTCGCGCATCATCTCGAGCCGCTGTCCCGGATTGGTCTTCACTTGCAGGAGCACCGTGAAATAGCCCGCGTAGACGTCCTCGATGCCCAGGAGGCGCGGCTCCCCCTCGAGGTGCGGCTTGACGGAGGGATCCTCCGCGAATTTGCGCAGCGTGTCGCGGAGCACGGCCAGCACGCGCTTCGGATCCTCCGCGATGTCGATCGGAATGCGCACCGTGGGCTGGGACCAGCTCCGGGAAAGGTTCGTGACCACCTTGATCTCACCATTGGGAATGAAATGGAGCGCTCCGTCGCCGTCGCGCAACTCGGTGTGGTGGAAGGATATCACTTCCACCTTCCCCGCCACGCCCGCCGCGCGGACCACGTCCCCCACGGCGAACTGGTTGTCCATGATGATCAGGACTCCCCCGAGCCAGTCCCGGACCAGGGTCTGCGCCCCGAGTCCCGCCGCGATGCCGAACCCTCCCGCGGCCGCGAGCGCCGGCGTGACGTCGAAGCCCAGCTCCCGCACCGCCATGAGCGAGGTGACGATCACGATCACGATCCAGGAGGCCCGCCGGAGCATCTTCCCCAGGGTCGCGGCGCGCTTCTCGCGCTCGATCGCGAACCCCTCCGTCCCGGTCCGGATGGCGGTCTCGATCCGGCCCACCAGGATCCGGGCGATCCTCCACATGAGGAACGCCGAGACGATGATGAGCCCGACCCGGATCGCCGCGGTGGCGAGCGTGGTCGCGGGGGTGCCCGCCGGATTCATGTTCATCGAATCACCGGATCACTTCGAGCGGAGAGGAGTCCACGATGGCCCGCACCAGATCCTCGTAGCTCATTCCCGCGGCGGCCGCGGCCTTCGGGACCAGGCTCGTCTCGGTCATGCCGGGAACGGTGTTCACCTCGAGGCAGAAGGGAGTTCCCTCCTCATCGAGGCGAAAGTCCACGCGCGCGACGCCGCGCGTGCGGACCGCGCGGCAGGCCCGTACGCCGAGCTCCATCAACCGCTCCGTGGTCTCGGGCGGGAGCTGGGCGGGACACTCGTAGCGGCTCGCGCCCGCCGTGTACTTGTGCTCGTAATCGTAGAAGCCCCCCTCGGGGATGATCTCCACCACGGGAAGCGGGCGGTCGTCGAGCACCGAGACCGTGACCTCGCGGCCCTCGATGAAGCGCTCGACGAGCGTCAGCCGGCCGTAGCGCCTCGCGGTCTGGAAGGCGCCCCTGAGCTCCGCGCGCGCGTGGGCGATGGTGATGCCCACCGTGGATCCCTGATCGTTGGGCTTCACGACCAGGGGAAATCCGCCGAGGCGCTCGATCTCCTCGTCCTCGAGCTCGGGATTCCAGGGCTGCGCCGGATCCTCGGGGGACCAGCGCTCGACCCACTCCGGAGTGGGAATCCCCTCGTGCACGAAGATCCGCTTGGAGATCGCCTTGTCCATGGCGAGGGCGGAGGCCAGCACGCCGGAGCCGGTGTAGGGAACACGCGCCAGATCCAGAAGCGCCTGCAGGGTCCCGTTCTCGCCGTCCCCGCCATGGAGCGCCACGAAGACCAGCTCGACGTCGCGGGGCATGCCGCGGACGAACGGATCCAGGCCGACGTTGTTGGCACCCTTCGGGATCGCCGTCGGCGCGAGCGCCGAGGCCCCGGCCGGACTTCCCAGCGCCGCGCGAAGCTCCCCCGCGCGCAAAAGCGCTCCGGTTCCCGTATCGAGCGTGACCACCTCGTGCCCGAGTGCCAGCAGCGCCTTGCTCACGCCGGCTCCCGTGCGGATCGAGATCTCCCGCTCCTCGCTCGTGCCTCCCATCAGGACCGCGATCTTCATGGCTCGTCCACCTCCACCAGGGCCACCGCCATCGCCGCGATCCCTTCCTTGCGGCCCATGGAGCCCAGGCCCTCATTGGAGGTGGCCTTGACCGAGACCCACTCCGGCGTAACACCCAGAGCGCCCGCCAGCCGCTCTCTCATCTCCGCGACGTGGGGATGAACGCGCGGAGCTTCCAGGATCAGGGTCGAATCCACGTTCACGACGCGCGCCCCCCGTTCGTGCAGGAGCCCCCGGATCCGCTCGAGCAGGGTGAGGCTGGAGACGCCTCGGTACTTGGGGTCGGTGTCGGGAAAGTGGGCGCCCAGGTCTCCCAGCGCCATGGCGCCGAGGAGCGCGTCTCCGATCGCATGGGCCAGCGCGTCTCCGTCGGAGTGCGCCCGAAGCCCCTCGTCGTGCTGGAGCGAGACGCCGCCCAGGGTGAGCGGCAGGCCGCGCTCGAGCCGGTGGATGTCGTAGCCGATGCCGACCCGAAATCCACCCATCATCCCTCTCCTCGCGATGCGTGAATCAAGGCCTCGAGCAGGGCCAGGTCGCCCGGCTCGGTCAATTTCAGATTCGACGGCTCGCCGGGAACGACCGCGATCTCCTGTCCGATGCGCTCCACCAGCATCGCATCGTCGGTCGCGGCCGCGCGCTCTTCGGCGGCGGCGGCGTGAGCGCGCGCGAGTATATCATGCGAGAAAATCTGGGGGGTCTGCACCGCGTGGAGCCGCTCGCGGTCCACCGAGCGCACCACGCGCCCCGACGCGACCTCCTTCACACTATCGCGTAAGGGAACCGCCGGAATCGCGGCGCCGCTCTCGCGCGCCGCGCGCAGCACGCGCTCGATCAGCTCGGGCGAGACGTTCACGCGAGCGACGTCGTGCACGGCGACGTAGGGAAGGGCGCTCGTCAGCGCCTGAAGCCCCAAGCGAACGGAATCGGTGCGTGTGTCCCCGCCCGGCACGACGTGAAGTGCTATGCCGCGCGGGTTCGGCCTGGAGGCGACCGTCTTCTGCGCCGATTTCAGGAGCGCCTTGGGAATCACCACGACGATCTCGCCCACCGATTCGACCTCGAGGAAGGAATCGAGCACGCGCTCGAGCGCGGGGCGCCCCCCGACCGGGATCAGGACCTTGGGGCCGAGGTCTCCCATCCGGCGGCCCTCCCCCGCTCCTGCGAGGATCACGGCGAGATCCATCGATCTACCCTTTCTTCTCGAGCGCGAGATCGATCGCCTCGCGCAGGGACTCGGCCGCAAGACACCGGATCGCGGGTTTCGTTGCGGCGCGCCGCTGGCCCTCGGCTCCCTTTTCGGGCGCGGGCGCCTGGCGCTTCGGGATCAGCGCCGTCCGGAATCCCAGACGCATCGCCTCCTCGAGGCGCCGGTCCATCTGCGCCACCGGCCGCAGCTCTCCGCCCAGGCCCACCTCTCCCACCGCCACGAGATCGGGCGGAAGCGGAACGTCGCGGAAGCTCGACGCGAGCGCCAGCGCCAGGCCCAGGTCCGCGGCGGGCTCCTCCAGCCGGATGCCGCCCGCCACGTTCACGAACACGTCCGCGCCCGCGAGCGAAAGCCCGGCGCGCTTCTCCAATACAGCAATCACGACCGCGAGCCGGCGTACGTCCACGCCCTGCGCGACCCTCTGTGGATTGGCAAAGTGCGTGGGCGCGACGAGCGCCTGCACCTCGACGAGGAGCGGACGCGAGCCTTCGAGCGAGGCCACCACCGCCGAGCCGGGAACGGAGCGGCCCCGGTCGCGAAGGAGGCGCTCCGAGGGATTCTCCACCTCGGACAGACCGTCCCCGCGCATCTCGAACACCCCGATCTCGTTCGTGGACCCGAACCGGTTCTTGGCCGCGCTCAGGATCCGGTATTCGTGGTGCGCGTCCCCTTCCAGGTAGAGCACCACGTCCACCATGTGCTCCAGCGTGCGCGGCCCCGCCACGGAGCCGTCCTTGGTCACGTGTCCGATCAGCACCACCGGGAGCGATCGGTCCTTGGCGAGGCGCAGGAGCTTGAGCCCGCACTCGCGCACCTGGGTCACGCTCCCGGGCGCGGCGTTCACCCCCGGCAGATACAGGGTCTGGATGGAATCGATGACCAGGAGCGCGGGCTGAAGCTTCTCCACCTCCGCCGTGATGGCGTCGAGGTCGATCTCCGGATGGAGATAGAGGTGGTCGGCCCCGCTCCGCAGCGCGATCCGCTCCGCGCGCATTCTCGCCTGCCGCGGCGATTCCTCCCCCGAGACGTAGAGGACGGTTCGCTGGTCGCGCGCGAGCGCGCCCGCGAGCTGGAGCGCCAGCGTGGACTTTCCGATTCCGGGATCGCCGCCGATCAGGACCAGCGAGCCCGGAACCAGGCCCCCGCCCAGCACGCGGTCCAGCTCCCCGATGCCCGAGCGATAGCGCTCTTCCGCGAGGGAATCGATCTCCGTGAGCCGCGTGGGACGCGCCCCTTCCTGGCCGTAGCCGCGGCGCGCCGCGGGTGCCGCGGCGCGCTGTGTCTCCTCGACCGCGGTGTTCCACTCACCGCATTGCGGGCAGCGTCCGAACCACTTGGGGCTGTCGTTTCCGCAGGCGGAGCAGAGAAAGACCGTGCGTGCCGCGGCGGATGAGCTTTCCTTCCTTGCCATGGGTGCTCCCGAGCGGGGTAGGTTGCGTGTTCCGGTCCAGGCGGGCCGAGCGCCGCCCTAGAAAATACCGAGCTTGATGTATCGCTTCGGGTTTTTCTTGATGTCCTTCACCAGATCGTTCGTGTTCCGGAGCGTCTCGCGGAGGTCGTCGTAGAGCGTCGAATCCGCGATCGCCTTCCCGATCGAGCCCTGCTTGTTGTCCAGCCTCGAGACCACGCGCTGGAGCGCGTCCGCCGTCACGCCGAGCTTCTCGGATAGGTCCGTGAGCCGGCGGGACGCCGTTCCGAAATCCCGGATCGTGGTCCCCACCTGCTCGGAATTGTCCGACGCGATGGTCTTCATTGAAGACGCCGCCGACTTGAAGTCCAGGATCGCCTGGCGCAGGTCCTCCTGGTTCCGATCCACCGCGGTGGAGAGCGATGCCGACATCCGCTCCAGATTCTTCGAGGCGCGCTGCATGGTCGCGGGATCGACCGCGTCCAGGAACTCGTTCAGCCGCGACGAGAGCTCCGTGGTCTGCGTGATGAGATCGCCCGCCCCGGAGATCACCTCGGGCACGCCGGACTGATAGCGGCCGGGGATCGCCTTCGAGAGATCGAAACGCCCCGGCTCCGAGCCCGGATCCAGCGCCAGGAACTTCTCCCCCATGAAGCCGATGTTGGCGATGCGGATCACCGCGTCGGGATGGAGCGCCACGTCGCGCTCCAGCTCGAACGTGACCTGGACGGTCTGATCTTGCAAGTGCACCTCGGTCACAGCGCCTTTCTTGACGCCGCGCACGGAGACGGGATCTCCTTCCGAGAGATTCCCCACCTCCTCGAAGCGCGCGACCAGGAGCCGCTTCTTCTTGCCCAGGCGGTAGTCCTTGATCCACGCGATCCCGATCAGGAGAAGGGCGAGCGCGACGAGGCCGGTGACTCCGACCTGGATGGCGGCGCGGCGCGAGGTATGGTTCATCCGCGGGGCCTCACGTGGGAAGGAGCGGCCCTTCGGCGCTCCCCTCGATGAACTGCCGAACGGCCGGGTCCTTCGTGGACTGGATCTCGGCCGGAGTGCCCATGGCGTGGATGCGCCCCTCGTGGAGCATCGCGATCCGGTCCGCGATGTGGTAGGCGCTCCGCATGTCGTGCGTCACGGCGATCGAGGTGATCCCCAGCCGCTCTTGCAGCCTGCGGATGAGCCGGTTGATGAGATCGGCGGTGATGGGATCGAGCCCGGTCGTGGGCTCGTCGTAGAGCATGATCTTGGGATTGAGCGCCAGGGCGCGGGCCAGGGCGGCGCGCTTCTTCATCCCTCCGCTCAGGTTGGACGGGCGCATGTGCTCCACCCCTTCGAGCCCCACGAGATGGAGCTTCTCATGCACCACCATCTCCACCTGAGACTCCTGGGCGTCCGTGTGCTCCCGGAGCGGCAACCCCACATTCTCTCCCACTGTCAGCGAATCGAACAAAGCTCCTCCCTGGAACAGCATGCCCATCTGCTTCCGGAGCGTGAGCAGCTCGTCCGTCCCCAGCGACGGAACGTCGATGCCGTCCACGCGGACCGTGCCGGCGTCGGGCTGCATCAGGCCCACCACGTGCTTCAGCAGCACCGATTTCCCGGTGCCGCTCCGCCCGATGATCACCAGCGATTCCCCGGGATCGATGCTCAGGCTCACGCCGCGGAGCACCTGCTTCGTCCCGAGGCGCTTCGAAACCTGGTCGATGACGATCGAAGCCTCAGGCAAAGAGCACCCGGAACAGGAACGACGCGAGCAGATAGTCCACGATCAGGATCAGGAGGCAGGACGCCACGACCGCCTGCGTGGTCGCGACCCCGACCCCCTCGGCTCCGCCCTCGCTCCGGAGCCCGTAATAGCACCCCATCGTGGAGATGATCGCTCCGAAGAACACGGACTTGATCAGCCCCGAGAAGACGTCGCGCAGGTGAAAGTAGAGCCGGAGCCCGCTCGTGAACGTGTGGCTGCTCACGTCCAGCGTGAGCACCGCGACCAGATACCCCCCGAAGATCGCCACGATGTCCGCGAAGATCGTGAGAACCGGCAGCATCAGCGTGGCCGCCACGATCCGCGGCACGACGAGATAGCGGGTCGGGCTGATCCCCATCGCCTCCATGGCGTCGACCTGCTCGGTCACGCGCATGGTGCCCAGCTCCGCGGCAATCGAAGCGCCCACGCGCCCCCCGACCACGAGCGCCGTGAGCACCGGGCCCAGCTCGATCACCACGGATTTCCCGATCACCGTGCCGAGGTAAATCATCGGCACATAATCCCGGAACTGATAGCTTGCCTGCACCGCGGCGACCGCTCCCGTAAATAGCGCAACAATAAGGGTTAACGGCATCGACCCGATGCCGATGGCCACCATTTGCTGCACGATCAGGGGGAGTTTCCGGATGCCGTGGGGAAGCTCGCGGAAGACGTCACCGATGAGGAGCAGCACCTCTCCGGTGTCCCGAAGGCCGTTCAGGATGGGCCGGAAGGGGACCCGATCGGCGAGTCTCTCGACGCCCGTCTCGTTCACGCGGGCGCTAGAACTTCGGCTCCGGGATGGATCGCACGGACTCGAACCGCGTGCACTCGCTCAAGAACGCCAGGTCGATGGAGCCGGTCGGGCCGTTCCTCTGCTTCGCGATGATGATCTCGGCCTTGCCGTCCCGGTTCGCGGGATCGGTCTCGTAGACCTCGGGGCGGTAGACGAAGAGCACCACGTCGGCGTCCTGCTCGATGGCCCCCGACTCGCGCAGGTCGGAGAGCACCGGGCGCTTCGTCCCTCCGCGCGTCTCCACGGCGCGCGAGAGCTGGGAGAGCGCGACCACCGGAATGTGGAGCTCCTTCGCGAGCGCCTTCAGGGAGCGGGAGATCGCGGAGATCTCCTGCTGGCGGTTCTCGGAGGATTCCGGCCCGCGGATGAGCTGGAGATAGTCGATGATGATGAGCCCCAGCGGCACCTCGGAGACGAGACGCCGCGCCTTGGCCCGCATCTCGAGAATGCTCATGGCGGCGGTGTCGTCGATGTAGATGGGCGCCTCGTGGAGCTGGGCGGCCGCGTTCTGGAGCTTCTTGTACTCGTCGTGGCTCGCGTAGCCGCGCCGGATCTTGTGGATGTCCACCCGGGCCACGGCGCAGAGAAGGCGCTGCACCAGCGACTCCTTCGACATCTCCAGGCTGAAGACCGCGATGGCCTGCCGCTCGGCGGGCTTCAGGTGCACCGCGACGTTCTCGGCGATGTTCATCGCGAAGCTGGTCTTCCCCATCGAGGGTCGTCCCGCGATCACGACGAAGTCCGACTTCTGGAACCCCGCCGTCATCTCGTCGAGGTCGTAGAAGCCGGACGGAACGCCCGTGACGTGCACCTTGCGCTGCCGGTACTCCTCGATGGCCGAATAACCCTGGAGCACCAGCTGCCGCATGGGATGAAATCCGGTCCGCAGGCGGTCGTCGCTGATGGCGAAGATCGCCTGCTCGGCGCGGTCGAGCAGGAGCGCCGGCTCCTTCCGCTGGTCGTAGCACTCGCCCACGATCTCCGTGCCCACCTCGATCAGCCGCCGGAGCGTGGCCTTCTCGTTCACGATCTTGCAGTAGTGCTCGACGTTCGCGGCCGTGGCCACGAACTGATCCAGGCTGGTAAGGTAGGCCGCGCCTCCGATCACCTCCAGCTCTTTTCGCCGCTTCAGCTCCTCCACGAGGGTGACGAGATCCACCGGCGAGGATTTCTGGGCGTCGAAGAGCGCCATCATCGCGCGCCAGATCTTGCGATGGGTCTCCCGATAGAACGCGCGCTCGTCCAGGTGCTGGACCGCGGTCGCGATGGCGTCGCGCGAGAGGAGCATCGCCCCCAGCACGGAGCGCTCGGCATCCAGCGATTGGGGCGGGATTCTGCCCAGGTCCGATGCCTCCTCCTTGGCCAGCGGACGGCGAGGCTCGGCGATCCGTTCTGCCGCTTGCTCCATCACTCGCTCCTCAGCTCGCGGTACGAGCTTTCAAGGTGTCGCGCACACGCTGCATGTCTTCCCAGGCCTCTCGCTTCAAGCCGGGATTCCGGAGTAGCGCCGCCGGATGATACGTCGGGATGAGCGGGATGCCCCTGTATTCGAACGTTCGGCCGCGCAGGGACGCCATCGAGGCCTTGGTCTTGAGGAGCGCCTGCACGGCCGAGAGCCCCAGGGCGCAGAGGAGCGCGGGCCTGAGGAGCGCCAGCTGCTGCTCCAGATACGGGAGGCACTGCTCCACCTCCTGCGGCGCCGGCACGCGGTTCTCGGGCGGGCGGCACTTGAGCACGTTGCAGATGTAGACCTCCTCGCGCTTCAGATCGATGGCGGCGATCATCTTGTCGAGGAGCTGTCCCGCGCGTCCGACGAAGGGAAGTCCCTTGAGATCTTCGTCCCGCCCCGGCGCCTCGCCGATGAACACGAGCCTGGCGCGCGTGCTCCCGTCGGCGAAGACGGTGTTCGTGCGCGTCTCGCAGAGGCCGCACTTCCGGCACTCGCTCACCATGCGCGCGAGCGTGCCGAGATCGTCGGGCAAGTGGGGATGCGTCGCGAGAAGAGCCGAGGGAGGCGGCCCAAACGTAGGGAGGGGCTGGGGCACGACCGTCTCGAATCCGGGGAGCGACAGCGCGGCGCCCGCACCCACCACCTGCGCGGCTGCGGGAGGGCGGGCCGCAACCTCCGGCGGCCTGCGGCTCACTCCGAGGTCCCAGACCTTCGTGGAGTCCGCTCCGAACGCGATGCGCTCTCGCCCCCGGGTGCGCTCCCGCTCGAGCATGGCCCGCGCCTCCCGGGCGATCGCCGACAGCTCTTCGCGCGGATCCGTCACCGCGCGACCGCGGTCTCGAGGGCGCGCGCCATGCGAAGCAGGATGGCGCGTGCCACGTCGCGCTTGGGGCGGAGCCCGATGCGCTCGATCTCTCCCTGGCCGTCGAGCAGGATCACCTCGTTCTGATCGGAGCCGAACGCGGAGCCCGCCTTGAGCGGGTTGTTGATCGCGATCAGGTCGAGCCCCTTCTTCTTGAGCTTCTCCATCCCCCCGCGCTCCTCGTCCTCCGTCTCCAGCGCGAATCCGACGAGGAGCTTCTTCGGGAATTCCTTCCGGACGGCCGCGAGGATGTCGGGGGTGGAGCGAAGCTCGAGGGTCATGCCGCGCTCGCGACGCTTCAGCTTGCTGTCGCTCGGCGTCGCGGGCGCGAAATCGCTAACCGCGGCCGCCATGATCAAGGCGTCCGCGTGGGGCATGGCGGCGCGGATCGCGCGGGCCATGGCTTCCCCGGTGAGCGCTTCGATCCTGGGACCCTCGGGCGCGGGGGCGCTGGTGCGCGCGACGATCAGCGTTACCGTCGCGCCCATCGCGCGCGCTTCCTCGGCGAGGGCGAATCCCATCTTGCCGCTGGAACGATTCGTGATGACGCGCACGGGATCGATGGGCTCCTCGGTCCCGCCGGCGGTGACGACCAGAGTGCGGCCCAGAAGAGGAAGCCGATCGTGCGCCGGGTTCGGGAGACCCGGGGATGAGCCGTGAGGCGCCTTCGCAACGGGAGCTGCGGCCGTGGCGGCGGGTGCCTGCTTCGACCCTCCGGGTGGCTGCCTCAGCGCCTCGCGCACGCTCTGCACGATAGCCTCGAGCGAGGCCATCCGCCCCATGCCCCACTCGCCATCCGCGAGCTCGCCCTCTTCGGGATCCACGAAACGGACGCCGCGCTCGCGAAGGATGCGGACGTTGTCCCGCACCGAGGCGTGCTCCCACATCGCGACGTTCATCGCCGGAGCCACGAGCACCGGGGAGCGCGTGGCGAGGAGCGCCGTGGAAAGGAGATCGTCCGCGATTCCGTGGGCGTACTTCGCGAGCAGGTTGGCGGTGGCGGGAGCGACCAGGAAGAGATCCGCCTCGCGCGCCATGCCGATGTGGGCCATGCCGAGCGAGGAGCGGGGCGTGTCGGGAAACCAGGGGCCGTCCCCCAGCGCCTCGGCCTCGAAGAGATTGCCGAGCACCGGGCCGCGCGTGACGGCGCGGAGCGCGTCCCGCGTCACGAAGCGGCGGGCGTTCCGGGTGAGGATGACGGAGACCTTGGCCCCTTCCTTGGACAGGAGCCGGACCAGCTCTGGCGCCTTGTACGCGGCGATCCCCCCGGTGATCCCGAGGAGAACGCGCGCTTCGATCAGTCCGCTCCGTCCTTCCGGCACCTCACCTCACCCCCTCCGCCACGTCACCGTTACTCCTCTACGGTCTCTGGGATCGCAGCGTCCGGGGCGTCTTCCGTCTCGCTCAGGTACCGATAGAGCACGTTGCCCTTGAGCGCTTCCTCGAGGGCGACGTTCGTGACCTTGCCTCCGAGGTTGAGGCCGGTCTGACGGCTCAGCTCGTTCAGCCGCCGCGCTTCCTTGGCGGCCACGATGATGAGCTCGTACTTGTTGGGGATGTTGCTGGAACGGAGCACTTCCTTTTCGTCGTACACGATACCTCCCGATGTGGAACCCTTGCGTACCGCTCTACGTTGAAACCAGAGGCGGCCGCCGCGACGTATTACAGCTTTCGGCCACGATGATCGAGGCGACCCGGTCCAGGGCCGATCTCAGATCGTCGTTCACCACCGCATAATCATACTCGCTCACGAGGTTGATCTCGCGAAGCGCGTTGTCCAGGCGGAGCCGGATCGTCTCGTCCGAGTCGGTGGCGCGCCCTCGGAGACGCTCTTCCAGGCTCTGGAGGGACGGGGGCAGTACGAAGATGAACACCCCATCCTTGTAGACTCGCCGGACCGACTTGCCCCCCTGGACGTCGATGTCCAGGAGGACGTTCCTCCCGGCCCCGAGACGCCGCTCGATCTCGCTCCGGAGCGTCCCGTAGTGCTCGCCGTGGACCTCCGCCCACTCCACGAATTCCCCGGCGTCGATCCTCCGCCGGAACTCCTCGCGGTTCAGGAAGAAGTAGTCCCGGCCCTCCGTCTCGTGGGCCCGGCGAGGCCGGGTCGTGGCGGACACCGAGTACTCGAGATTCAATCCCTGAGTAAGGAGGAGTTGCTTGACGAAGGAGCTCTTCCCAACGCCGGAAGGCCCCGAGATCACGACCACGAAGGGACGGTGCCCGGTGGCGAGCCAGGCATCGACCTCATTCGATGTTCTGGACTTGCTCCCGGATCCGCTCAAGCTCCTCCTTCACCTCCACCACCTGTTCCACGATCGGCACGTCGGAAGACTTGGATCCGATCGTGTTGATCTCCCGATTCATCTCTTGCAGAAGGAAGTTGAGCTTTCGTCCGGGCGTGCTCTCATCCTCGAGGAGCTTCAAGAAATGGCCGCAGTGCGCCTCGAGGCGCACGCACTCCTCGGTGCAGTCGAGGCGGTCCGAGAGGATCGCGATCTCCTGAGCGACCCGCTCCTCGGGGATCTCCCCGTCCTCGAGCAGAAGGTTCACGCGCTCGCGGAGCTTCGTCCGCACCTCGCGCATCCGGTCGGGCGCCCGCTCCCGGATCCGCGCCACCCGCTGCCGGATGGATTCGACCCGGGTCTCGAGATCCCCCCGGAGCGTCTCCCCTTCCAGCTCTTTCATTCGGATAATGTCTTCGGCCGCCTTGACGACGACCTCCTTGAGGAGCGAGCCGTAGTGCTCGGGATCGGACGCGGGATCCTCCCAGACGAAAATGTTCGGGAGCGCCGCGAAGGACTTGAGATCCACGTCTCCGGTCAGGCCGTACTTCTGCTTCAGCTCGCGCAAGAGCTCGAGATACCGGTCCGCCGCCTTCGCGTCGAGGCGCAGCGTGGCGGTCGGCTCCGCCTGATGCTCCCCCTCGCCTCCCCACGTGACGGCGACCGAGATCTTCCCCCGGGAAAGCCTCTCCGTGATGAGCTTCCGCGCCTCTGCCTCGAAGTTCGAAAGAGCTCGGGGCAGACGGACCGAAATCTCGCAGAACCTGTGATTTACGGATCGGACCTCGGCGGTCAGGCGCAGGCCGTTCATCACAGCCTCGCCCCGACCGTAGCCCGTCATGCTTCGAATCATATGTCGGGTTTGGATCACTCCTCGCGGGGTAGAGCGGGAGGGTATCGCGCCGCCGCCGTGGAGTCAACGTGAGCGGCGCGGGGGAGGGGAATGGGTCCAGGGGAGATTGGGATTGCCGTTCCGGCGCGCTGTCTCTAACGTTCCCGCATGTCCCCCGCGCGCTCCGTGCAAGACAAGGTGTCGCAAGCACCTCGGCATGCGCCGCTCCTCGCCCTGCTCGTGATCCTGGCCGCGCTCCTCCCCCATCTGAAGTCGCTCGATTACGATTTCGTGTGGGACGACAAGGTCCTGATCGGCCCCGCGCTGAATGTCACGGGACCGGCGGATCTGGTCCGCCTCTGGAGCACCCCCTTCGACTCGCTCCTGCGCGATCCGGTCCTCCACAACGCCTACTTCCGTCCGGTCACGCTCCTGAGCCTCGCCCTCGATCGCGCGATCTATGGCTCCCTGCCGGCGGGATTCCACCTCACGAACCTGATCGCCTACGCGGCCGCGTGTCTCTTCCTCTGGCTCTTCGCGTGGGAGCTCACGGGGAAGGCAGGGTTGTCGGCCCTTGGAGCCATGGTGTTCGCGCTCCACCCGACCCATCCCGAGAGCGTGGACTTCATCGCGGGGCGCACGGACATGATCTCCGGGGCGTTCCTCTTCGCGTCCCTGTGGGCCGCGGCGCGCTGGGCTAGGCACTCCGCGGGCCGCGCGCGGGATCCGCTCCTCGGGCTCCTCCCCTCCGCGGCGCTCCTCCTGCTCGCGCTGTATGCGAAGGAGGTCGCGCTCTTCGCCGCTCCGCTGCCCCTGCTCGTGGTGTGGCTGCGTGACCGGAGTCTGAAGCCCTTAGAACTTCTGCGCGCGGCCGTGCCGCTGGCCGGAGCGGTCCTGATCTATCTCGTGAGCCGCTTCGCGGCTCTGGGCGCGCCCGCTCTCCCGGCGGCATCCCCCGTCGAGGGAACCGGGCCGCAGCTCCTCACGAGCGTGTCCCTGATCGCCCGTTATCTAGCCTTGCTCCTGGTCCCGATCGGGCTCTCGGCCCGCCACGAGGTGCCCGCGCTGACACGGCCCGACGCCGCGTTCGCCGCGGGTCTCCTGATCCTGCTCGCGACCGTGGCGCTCCTCGTGATCCTCGTGAGACGCAGGTCGCGCTGGACGGTGCCCCTCCTCCTCTTCACGCTCACGCTCTATCCCCTCTGCTACGCGCGCATCATCACGGGGGCGCTCCTGGCCGAGCGGTTTCTCTTCATTCCCAGCGCGGCCCTGGCACTCGCGATCCCGCTCCTTCCCGGAGGGGTGGGCTATGCCGTGGGAGGGCCGCTGGCCATGCTCTGTCTCGCGCTCCTCCTTCCGCGCGTCTCGATCTGGAAGGACGACGCGACGCTCTACGCCTCGATGCTCCGCGACTCGCCCCGATCCGCGTACGTTCACGCGGTGCTCGGAAGCTACTACTACCAGCGGCGCGATCTTCCACGCGCGATCGAGCATCACCGCCAGGCATTCTTGCTGAAGCCCGACTTCTCGGAGTCCCTGCTCAACCTGAGCGCCGCCGAGGACGAGGCCGGTCGGAGCGATTCCGCGCTCGCGCACGTGAAGCTTCTCCTCACGCTTCGGCCGCGGTACGACGCCGCCTGGTACGCGATGGGGAATTATCAGGTGCGCCGGGGCCACCCCGACTCCGCGGTGGCCGCGTACGAGGAATCGATCCGTCTCTCCCCCACGTTCGCCCCGGCGGAGAACAACCTCGGAGTGGCCCTCGAGCGGATGGGAAGGACCGAAGAGGCGACCGCGCATTACCGGCGCGCGATCCAGATCCAGCCGGGATACGTGGACGCGGAGAACAATCTCGCGCGCCTGGGGGGCCGCAAGCCATGAGCGGGGTCGCGGAGATCCCGAGCCTCGTCGGCCGCGAAGTGCGTGGGATTGTCCCCCTCACGAGCCATTCCCTCGCCATCTCCTTCGCCGGGACGCCCCGCGCGTTTCTCTGGATCCACCTCGAGCGCAAGACCGCCTGGTTCGCGCTCGCGCCCCAGCTTCCCATCGACCCCGATCCACGCGGATCCCGGTTTCAGCCGATCGAGACGGCGCTCCGGGGCGCTCAGGTGGTCGAGGCTCTGGCGCGGGAAGCCGGCGGGCTGGACCTTCGCTTCGATGCCGGAGGAGAGGAGCGGCGCGGCATCCATCTCGCCATCCTGGCGGAGGGACCTCGTGTGAACCTGAGCCTCATGACGGAGCCGGAGGGATCGGTCCTCTGGGCGTTTCACCGTGAGGAGCTGAAAGAGACGCTGGAGCGCGCCGCAGCCCCCCCGCACGGACTCGCGGCGCCGGAGCTCCCGCCGGGTTACCGCCCGCCCGTGGTGGAGGACGCGACTCTGGAGCCGGCCCGCGAGGCGCTGCGCGCACGCATCGAGGCCGCGTTTGCGGCCGAGTTCCGGTCCGAGCTCCAGCGCGTCCTGAGCTCCGCCGAGCGCACGCTGAACCGTCGCGCGACCGCCGCGGAGGAAGACAAGCGGAATGCGCAGGCCATGCAGCTCGATCGGAGGCGGGGGGAGATCTTGCTCTCGAACTTCGGGAAGATTCGAAGGGGGGCGAGCCGCGTAGGTCTCCCCGATCCTTTCGCGGACTCGCATCGAGCGACGATGATCGAGATCGCTCTCGACCCGACACTCTCCCCCAACGAGAACGCAGCGCGGCTCTTCCAAAGAGCCAAGAAGGGTGAGCGAGGGGAGCGCCTCGCGGACGAGCGGCTTGCCGAAACGCGGCAAAGCCTTTCCGCGCTCACCGAGTTGCGCCGTGAGGCGCCCACCCTCAGTCCCAGGGAAGCTCTCGCAAAAATCGCGAGCTTCCTGACGAACGCCAAGATCGAATCAAGTGCACGGGGCGACGTTCGAGAGACCCATCTGGGTCGACGGGCCATCCTCGCCGCGCCCCGTGCGGGACGTCCCGGGCGCGGAACTCCAGGGGCGCACAAGTCGCTCCGGCCAAGGACGTACGTTACGAAAGATGGTTGGGAAGTCTGGGTCGGCCGCAGCAACACCGACAACGACCTCATCACCCATCGGCTATCCAATCCCCACGACTTCTGGTTCCACGTCGTGGGGGCACCGGGTTCCCACGTGATCCTCCGCCGCCCCACTCGAAACGCCATCCCGAAGCCGGCTACGCTCGTGGAGGCGGCGCAGATCGCCGCATTCTTCAGCAAGGCGCGAAAGCAGACGCGGGTTCCGGTGATCTATACCGAACGAAAGTTCGTGTCCAAACCCCGCCGGTCAAAGCCGGGTCAAGCCATTTGCACCCGAGAGCGTGAGCTGATCGTTCGGCCCCAGAAACCTGGGACCCATCCGGCGGCGTAGGCAATGGCGAGGTGTCGCTTCTCGTGTCGCACGGCAGGGGGGGACCCTGAACCGGAACCTCTGAGCACGATGCTGAGTACGATCAAGTGGGTCGCGGACGAATGAGGGCACCCAGCAAGAGTCAGTCTAGGAGCCTTTATGTCCACTGGGACCTGAAGTGAAGGGTTCGCCCTGGTCTTGGCTTCTCCTGAGAGCTCCCCATCGTCCGCGGCCCCACACGTCTTCTTGCCGCTTTGAAGCCCGTCTGAACCAGTGCTGACTTCGACTTTCCTTACAGCATGTCATGTGCCCGCCGGATGGATTCGACGTTAGGATTACGCCAGCGATCGTATCTGGATGGACTGCAATGAGGTGAGGGATCGGGACCCGCGTCATCGGAAGTCGGATCAACCCGCGCGAACGTGCTCCAGGTGACCTCGATGTCACACTTTGACAGGCATGAAATCGCCTAAGCGATTCTACTCATGCGAACTCGCGCGATGTCTCATCGTAAGAGACACGCGAGACGCAGATGTCACCCCTGTTAAATCTTTCGAATAAAGAGATCCAACATCCGCCCTGGAAAGAAAAGTTCGATCCGAGCTCGGGTCTGTGTGATTGGGGAGACTGGGGTAATCGGGGAGAGACAGGGTGCTGCGGGCGCTACTAGTAAATCTGCTTCAGCAGCCGGATGAGGTGCCTGCGCGTGATGCCCAACTCGAGGGCGGCCCGGCTGCGATTCCCGCCGTTCCGGGACAGAGCCGCGAGCACTTCCTCGCGCTTCACCATATCCACCTTCCCGCGCAGGCCCCGTGACGGGAACCCGTCCGGGGGCGCCCCGGCCCCTGGATAGAGGATGGGCATGAGCGAGGCGCGGTCGAGGAGGTCCTGGCGGCCCGCGCAGAGGAAGATCGATTCGATCTTGTGCTTGAGCTCGCGGACGTTCCCGAGCCAGGGCAGCGAGACGAGGTATTCCAGGGCATCCTCCGAGAAGAGGACCTGCCGTCCCTCGCGCGCGGAAAGCTCGTCCAGGTAATTCCGGATGAGGAGCGGAATGTCCTCGCGGCGCTCCCGAAGGGGAGGCAGGGAAAGCACGACCTGTCCCAGACGATAGTAGAGGTCCGCGCGGAACCAGCCTGCCTTCACGGCCGCGTCCAGGTCCTTGTTCGTGGCGGAAACGATGCGCACGTTGAGCTGGCGCGAGCGGACTTCGCCCAGGCGCCGGTAGGTGCCGTCGTCCAATACTTGCAGCAGCTTCACCTGGGTGCGCTCCGAGAGCTCGCCGATCTCGTTCAGGAAGATCGTGCCGCCGTCCGCGTCCTCGAAGATGCCCCGCTTCGTGATGGCGGCACCCGTGAAGGCACCGCGCACGTACCCAAAGAGCTCGCTCTCGACGAGATCCCCCGGAAGGCTCGTGCAGTTCACTTCCACGAAGGGACGTCCGCGCTCGATCTCGAAGGTGCGGAACATGTACGCGAGCAGGTTCTTTCCGACGCCGGTCTCCCCTTGAATCAAGACTCGCGCCGGCGTGGAGAGAAGCTCGGAGGCCTTGCGCACGACGTCGAGCGTCCGCGCGTGCTGCGTGAAGAAGCCGTGCGCGCGCGCGATGTCCTGGGCCTGCGACGAGGGCGCGTGCGCCGGGCGGTCGGTGCGCGGCGCCACGAGCCAGGTGGGCGCGTTCAGCTCGCGCAGGATGCCCTCGCAGTCCACGACCGCATCCTCCAGTCCCAGCTGCTCGAAGAGCGACATCGCCTTGAAGGCGTAGTTCTGCGCTTCGCGCAACCGCTCCGGATCGGAATCGCCCTTCACGCGACGCGCCTGCTCGCGATAGGCGCGCGCCAGCTCGAAGCGCTCGTGGATGGCTTCGAGGAGGCGGATCGACTGCCGCGCCTGCGCGTGCGCGTCGAGATGCCGGCCCTCGACCGTGTGGATCAAGGCGAGCACGCGACGCGTGGCGCCCTCCTCCAGCGTGTCCTTCAACCGTATGGCGCGCTGCAGCGCGTCGTCAGCAGCCGCGGTCGCCTGCGCCACGTCCTCGCGCTGGGTGAATACCTCCGCGCGGCGACGCTGGAGCTCGTGGACCATGTCCCCCTCGGGCGCGATCTGGCGTGCCATGTCGAGGGCCCGATCGTAGAAACCCAGCGCCAGGTCGGGACGCCCCATCTCGGAATTCAGATCGCCGCGCCCCATGAGGCAGAGCACCTGCTCGCGCGAGCAGCCCAGCCGGGTCGTGATCTGGCAGGCGGCGCTCAGGTTGGCCTCGGCCGTGGTGAAGTCGTGCCGGTACGAGGCGATGGAGGCGAGCCCGATTCTCATCCGCGCCACGCCGGCATCGCGGCCGATCTGGAGATAGCTCGTGAGGGCGCGGTCGAAGTGCTCGCGCGCCTCGTCCCAGGATCCTGCTTTGAGGTGGACGATGCCGAGGTTGGCGAACGTGACGGCGAGGTAGGCGAAGTTGCCGAGGCGGGTGGCGATCTCCATGGAGCGGAGCATGTGCCACGTCGCCTGCCGCCAGTCGGAAAGATGCCGGTACAGGATGCCGAGGTTGTTGTGCGCGCGGATGACGCCGTCGTCGTCGTTCAGGTCCCAGCGGAAGAGATGGAGGGAGGCTTCGTAGAACTCCTTCGCCTTCTCCAGATCACCGAGCCGGAAATAGATCCGGCCGAAACAGTTGTAGGTGTGCGCCAGGGGGCCGGTGAGTCCGCGGTCCCGGAAGTACGCGTGGGCGCGCTCGCACGTGCGGAGCGCCTCCTCATACTGGCTGAGCTCGATCATCGCGCGCGCGCTCTGAAGCTGCAGCCGCGCGACCAGCTCGGGATGGGTCTCGGCGGAAATTCGCGAGCGGGCCCGGGCGAGATAGCGGAGCGCTTCGGGCGCGTCCGCCTTGTCGATCAGAGCCTGCGCGGCCTTGAGCTCCAGTGTGGCGGTCCGGGATTCGCCCAGCCCCAAACGCTCCGCGGCCTCGATGCACTCATCGAGGTTCTGCAGCGCCGGGAGGTAGCTGTCGGCGCGCAGGAAGATCTCGGCGAGATCTTCGAGGGATTGGAGGTGCCGCTCGGGGTCTTGGGTGAGGCGAGCCGAAGAAACCGCTTCCTCACGCTCCCGAATGAGGTCTGCCGTTGTCTTGTTCACGTTGCGATTCCTGACGCTCCCCGGAGTACGGCTGGGTGGTCTAGCGTCTCACCGTCAACCAGGTCACCCTCCACACCATGTACCAGAACGCGCGACCGGTAAAGCCACCCGAGATCGTCGGGGTGCCCGAGAACGCCGGGCGAAGGGTCGCTGCCTTGTTCGGTGGGGATGGAGGCGGCTTCAGAGTCTCGTCAGGCGAACCCGCCCACACGACGGTCGGACCGAGTGCCTTGACGTGAGTCTGAACGGACGAAGGTACCGGCAGGGCCAGGAAAACGAACACACCGATCGCGAGAAAGAGGGGGAGGGTCGCTCGGTCGGCTTTTAGAAACGAGAGGAGGCTCTTCATTGATTCGCACCTTCCCAGTGAGGCCCAGAAGGGAGGTCTCCACCTGTCTTCGTGATGGAGCGTGGTAAGGAGGAGGAAAGAGTCCTACCACAACACTACCTACAGTAGCAGAGAAGGTGTCGAATTGCAAGAAAGACCGTGGCAGAAAAGTCACACTTCGTCAGTTTTCGCGGTGAGAGCCCCTCAAGAGCCCTTCAAGCGCGGCCCCGGCAGCCGCTCGTCCCCATCGCGGCGGGTGACGCCGGTCCGGTCGAGGTGCTCCAGCATGGGAACGGCGTATTTCCGGGAGACCTGGGCCAGGTCCTTGAACGCTCCCATGGTGAGCTTGGGATTGCGCTCGAAGTGCGCGCGGAGCCGGCCCTCCAGATCCTCCCAGAGCGCCTTGGGATACAGGAGCTCCGACGTCACCTTGACGGCACGGCCGCTATCCACGAGATACCGGATGAGCTCCGCCGGCCGCTCCGTCTGAGAGATCTCGCGGGTGAGCTCGGACACTTCGGGCACCTGAAATCCGTGCCCGGCGAGCTTCTTTTCCATTTCTATCAGCGCCTTGGCCTGCTTGGGATTCAGGACCGGAGCGGCCTCGGGAAGTGCCACGCGATCCCCTTTGAGAGCCAGCCGCCCGCCGTGAACCAGGACCTCCAGCGCTTCGTCGAATACCGGGGCCGCCAGGTCGCGGGCGAGGAGGCTCTTCAGCTCCCCTTTGGGGATGCCGTCCCGGAGTTTGTTCTGCTCGGCGTACCGGGTTACAGCCGTGAGGACCCGTTCCAGCGCCAGCCTCCACGAGGCGGGCGTGAGCAGCCTTCCGTCCTCGAGCCGCACCAGCTTCGCCTCCGCGTCCACCGCAATGGCCGCGGCAACCGCCGCGGATGCCGCCTCGGTGATCTGCTCCGCCATGGCGCCAAGCCTCACCGCAGCGCCCGCGCCCGCGATCCCGGCCGCCCCTGCCTCCTCCGCGAGCGCCGCGAGCTTCTCCGAGGCCGAGCCGGATCGAAGCGTCTCCAGGCGCTCGCGGTCTCCGGGCTGGAGCCGGGCGCGCTTCTGGGGCGAAGGATCGACGACCGTCGCGCCCGCGATGGTCGTGGCCGGCGAGTAGGAGCGGATCACGATCCGATCCCCCGCCGAGGCCACAGCCGGACTCTCCAGGCGTAGCTGCGCCCAGGAGGATTCTCCGGGAGCCAGCGTGTCGCGGTCGTAGAGGACCGCCCTGCCCAGGATCTCGCTCGCTCCGAGATGGCAGCGGAGGCGGGACCTCGAGCCCAGCGGCTTGGGAGCCGAGGGAAGCAGCTCCAGCTTCACGTCCAGGAGCTGCGAGGGACGGAATTGCCCGGGCGTCGCCAGCCAGTCCCCGCGCTCGATGCTCTCGCGCGAGACCCCGTGGATCGCCAGCGCCAGCCGCTGCCCCGCGTGTGCCTCCTCGACCGTCTGGTCGTGGACCTGTGCCTGCCGCACCCGGACCGGCTTCCCCGCCGGCAGGAGCTCGAGCGAATCCCCGGGGCGCACGCTCCCGCTCCAGAGCGTCCCGGTCACGACGGTTCCAATGCCCTTCACCGGGAACACGCGATCGATGGGAAGGCGCGCGGGGCCCTGGTCCCGGCGCCCCTGGGCCTCGCCCGCGGCCAGATCCAGCGCCTGAAGCAGAGCATCCAGACCCTCTCCCGTGACCGCCGAGAATGGAAGGATGGGAATTCCTTTGAGGAGGGTCGGGCGGAGCAGCTCCCCCACTTCGGCCTTCACGACGCCGAGCGTCTCGGGATCAACGAGGTCCGATTTGGTGAGCGCCACGACGCCGCGCCGGATCTGTAGGAGGTCCACGATCGCCAGATGCTCGCGAGTCTGCGGCATCACCCCTTCGTCCGCCGCGACCACGAGGAGCACGAGATCGATCCCGGTCGCGCCCGCGAGCATGTTCTTCACGAAGCGCTCGTGCCCGGGCACGTCCACGATCGCGATTCGCCTGCCGGAGGGAAGCATCCGGTGCGCGAATCCCAGATCGATCGAAATGCCCCGCTCTTTCTCTTCCTTGAGACGGTCGGTGTCGATGCCGGTGAGGCGGCGGACGAGCGCCGTCTTGCCGTGATCGATATGGCCCGCGGTGCCGATCACGACAGGACGCATGATGTGCGGTCGCTAGGCGCGGACGCGGCGGATCGCGGCTCCGAGGCCCTGGAGCTTCTCCTCGATCCGCTCGTAGCCGCGGTCGAGGTGGTAGATGCGGGAGACCTTGGTCTCCTTCTGCGCCACGAGGCCCGCCAGGATGAGCGCCGCGGAGGCGCGAAGATCGGTGGCCATGACGGGAGCGCCGCTCAGGGAAGGCACGCCGTGCACCGTGGCGGTGTTCCCCTCGACGCGGATGTCGGCGCCCAGGCGCAGGAGCTCGGCCACGTGGGTGAAGCGGTCCGTATAGATCGTGTCCGTGATGGTGCTGGTACCGTCCGCCACGGAGAGAAGCGCCATGAACTGAGCCTGCATGTCGGTGGGAAACCCGGGAAAGGGCGCGGTGGCCACGCGAAGCGGCCGGAGACGCTCCGGCGCCTTGACGCGCACGCTGCGCTCCGAGACCTGAACCTCGGCTCCCGCTTCCTCGAGCTTACCGAACACCGCCTCCAGATGGGCCGGCTCCATGTTCGTCACCTGGACGTCCCCTCCCGTGATCGCGGCCGCGGCGAGGAAGGTGCCCGCCTCGATCCGGTCGGGAATCATCGCGGCGTCGGCGGGATGGAGGCTTCTTACTCCGTGCACCGTGAGGCGCGGCGTACCCACGCCCTCGATCTCCACACCGGTCGAGACGAGGAACTCTTCCAGGGCTTCGATCTCGGGCTCGCAGGCCGCGTTCTCGATGACCGTCTCCCCCTCGGCGAGGGCCGCCGCCATGAGGACGTTCCCCGTGGCGCCCACGCTGGAGATCTCGAAGGAGATGGTGCTTCCCTTCAGCTTGTCGCAACGGGCCACGATGTAGCCGTGCTCGATCTCGACCTCGGCGCCCAGCTTCTGCATGCCCTTGATGTGGAGGTCGACGGGTCGCGGTCCCCACGCGCAGCCCCCCGGAAGGGAGACGCGCGCTTCGCCGAACCGCGCGAGCAGGGGTCCCAGTACGTAGACCGACGCGCGCATCTGCTTGACCAGCTCGTAGGGCGCCTCCGCATTCTTGGAATGGGTGGAGTCCACGAACAAGGCGTGGCCATCCTCGCGCTTGCTCCGGACACCGAAGCGCGAGAGCAGCTCGAGCATGGTCGCAACATCTTTCAGATCCGGAACGTTCGAGAAGCGATAGATCCCGGGCGCGAGCAGGGTCGCGGAGAGGATGGGCAGCGTGGCGTTCTTCGAGCCGCTCACGGGAACGGAGCCCCGGAGCTTCTTCCCGCCTTCGATCCACACTTCGTCCATGCTCGGCGCCTCGCTCGAGTCCTGTGCCTTGGGCGCCGGCTGCGGCGCCTTGCTCACCGTCTTCCTGGTCCCTGTCTGCCTGGCGTTCACGCTCATCGGGTACCCCGTCTTCCGGTCAAGATTCTGGGCATTCCCGCGAGGTCCCGCGCGACACGCGCCCCGACGAGAAGCGGTCCGAACAGCTCCATGCATGGATCGGCCTGATCCGCCCCGATCTCCAGTGCAAGGATGCCGCCACGCCTGAGCCAGGCTCCTAGATTTTCGGCGATGGCGCGGAAAGCGTCGAGGCCGTCGGGACCTCCGTCCAGCGCCTCCCGGGGATCGTGGTCGCGAACCTCGGGCATGAGGCCGGGGATGGCGTGCGTCGGGATGTACGGGGGGTTGCAAACCAGCACGTCGGCGGGCACCGGGATGCCGGCGGGCGGCGCCTGGCGAAAGTCAGCCACCTCGAGCCGGAGCCTTCCCTCGACTCCGTTCCGTCGCGCATTCCGTCTCGCCAGCGCCACCGCCTTCTCCGAGCGATCAATGGCCGCGGCGGTCCAGCCCTCGGGAAGCGAGAGCAGGAGCGCGATGGGAATGGCGCCCGTTCCGGTGCCCAGGTCCACCAGCGTGCCGCCGGAGGTCCTGTCGTCCGGGTCGTGGTCCAGCTCCTCGAGGACGACCTCGACCAGGCGCTCGGTCTCGGGGCGCGGGATGAACACGCCGGGCTCGATCTCGAGCTCGGCCGCGTGGAAGGGCATCTCGCCCAGGAGGTGCTGGAGCGGAACCCGGCTCGCCCGCGCCGTGAGCAGACGGGCGAAGCGCGCGGCCTCCTCGTCCTGGACCGGAACGGCTCGATCGGACCAGAGCCGCGTGCGGGAGATCGAGAGGGCGTGCAGGAGGAGCATCTCCGCCTCGGGCCCCGGAGACTCCACGCCCGCGCGCGCGAGGGTCTCCCGAGCCTGGGACAGTAAATATCCGCGCGACGGCAGCGCTACAGCGCTCATGTGGGTCATGATCGGTTCGGGGCGGCCTCGCCCGATGCCGCCAGGCGCTCCGCCTGCTCCGCGTGAAACAGTCCGTCCACCACTTCGTCCAGATCTCCTTCCAGCACGCTCGGGAGCCGGTACAGCGTGAGCCCGATGCGGTGCTCCGTCACCCTTCCTTGTGGAAAATTGTACGTTCGGATCTTGGCGCTCCGGTCCCCGCTCGACACCATGGACTTACGCGTCTGCGCCAGCTTCCGTTGCTGCTCTTGCAATTCCATGTCCAGAAGCCGCGCCCGAAGCACCTTCAAGGCCTTCGCCTTGTTCTTGAGCTGCGAGCGCTCGTCCTGGCACTGAACCACGATCCCCGTCGGGATGTGGCGGATGCGCACCGCCGAGTCGGCCGTGTTGACGCTCTGCCCGCCCGGGCCCGACGAGCGGAAAACGTCTACTTGCAAATCCGAGGGCTTCAGCTCCACGTCGATCTCCTCCGCTTCCGGCAGCACCGCGACCGTGACCGCGGAGGTGTGGATCCTTCCGCTCGCCTCGGTCTCGGGGACGCGCTGGACGCGGTGGACGCCGCTCTCGTACTTGAGGCGGCTGTAGGCCCCCTCCCCTTCGATCGAGACGATCGCTTCCTTGGCGCCGCCCGACCCGGAAGGGCTCTGGCTCAGGATCTCCGCGCGCCAGCCGTGACGCTCCGCGTACTTCACGTACATCCGCAGCATCTCGGCGGCGAAGAGCGCGGCCTCGTCCCCTCCCGTTCCCGCCCGGATCTCCAGAATCACGTTCTTGTGATCCAGAGGGTCCGGCGGCAGGAGGAGCTTGGGCAGCTCCGCCTCCAGCCTCGCCCGCTCCGACTCCATCTCCGCGACCTCGGCCTTGGCCATGCCCAGAAGCTCCGGGTCCTTCTCGTTGCGCAAGATTGCCGTGTCCTCGGCGAGCCGCTGGAGCACCTGGTCGTAGCGCCGCGCGGCGTTGACCAGGTCCTCGAGCGAGCTTCGCTCCTTGCTGACGCGCCGCAGCTCGCCCGGGTTCTGGTGCAGATTCGGTTCGGCGAGTTTCTGGGTGAGCTCCTCGAAACGGGCCTTCGCCCGCTCCAGCGCTTCGCGGATGATGGATCCCCCTTAGAGGACGGCGCGGAGGGCGGCGATCGCGACTTCGAGCATGTCCCTGGAGGGCTCGCGCGTCGTGAGCCGCTGCAGATTGAGGCCGGGTTGGCTGAGCCACCGCACCCACTTCTTGTCGTAGTGGGCGCCGGCGAATCGGATGAGCTCGAAGGAGATGCCGGCGATCACGGGGATCAGCGCGAAGCGCAGAAGGCGCGCCTGCCACGTGTCCGGGCGCCCGAGAAGAGCGAAGACGAAGATGCTCACGATCATGACCAGGAAGAGAAAGCTGGTGCCGCACCTCGGGTGAAACCGGCTGAACGTCTGCGCGTTCTCGGGACTAAGCTGGGTCCCCGCTTCCAGATTGTGGATCGTCTTGTGCTCCGCCCCGTGGTACATGAACACGCGCTGCATCTCGCCCCAGTATCCGACCGCGACGATGTAGATCATGAAGAAGAGGAGCCGGAAGGCGCCGTCGATCAGGTTGAAGAGAAGCCCCTGCCGGACGCCGGTCAGGTCGGTGAGCTTGAGCGGCAGATAGAAGAAGACCAGAAATCCAAGCAGGAACGAGATCGCTATGGTGAATCCCATTCCCAGCCCCAGCGATCCGAAGCGCGCTTCGGATTTCGGCCGCTCGTTGCTCACGGCCACCGCCGCCTCCGCGGAGAAGGCCAGCGCCTGGATGCCGATCCGAAGGGACTCGACCAGGACGACCGCGCCGCGGACGATGGGCAAGCCGAAGAGCTTCGCCCGGCGCGAGATCGAAACGAACTCGTCCGTCTTCACCTGAATCGTACCGTCCGGAAGGCGTACGGCGGTCGCCACCTTGCCGGGCGAGCGCATCATCACGCCTTCGATGACGGCTTGCCCGCCAATGGGAGAATAGCGTTCGGGCATCGGGAATAGAGTGCCGGGGAGACGGAGTGAGCTTAGGCGCCGGCCGAGGACTCGGCCGCCGGCGTTTCGGCTGCCTTGTCCTTGATCCCGTACTTCCGGCGGAAGCGCTCGATCCGGCCCGCGGTATCCACGAGCTTCTGCTTGCCCGTGAAGAACGGGTGGCAGTTCGAGCAGATTTCCACGTGTACGGTGTCTTTCACGGTCGCGCGCGTCTCGATCACGTTGCCGCAGACGCAGACGATCTTGGTGTTGTAGTAACCGGGATGAACTCCCTTTTTCATGGCGCCGCTCCTCTTTAGGTATTCATCATCGCCAGGAATTTCTTGTTCGTCTTGGTCTGGCTCATCTTGCCGATCAAGAATTCCATGGCTTCGACTGGGTTGAGTTCGTTCAGGAACTTCCGGAGGATCCAGACCTTGTTCAGCTCCTCCTGGCTCATCAGAAGCTCTTCCTTGCGCGTTCCCGAGCGGTTGATGTCGATGGCCGGGAAGATGCGCTTGTCCGCCAGCTTGCGATCGAGGACCACCTCCATGTTGCCGGTGCCTTTGAACTCCTCGAAGATGACGTCATCCATACGGCTTCCGGTCTCGATCAGCGCCGTCGCGACAATGGTGAGGCTCCCACCGTTTTCGATGTTGCGAGCCGCCCCAAAGAATCGCTTTGGTTTTTGAAGCGCGTTGGCGTCCACGCCTCCCGAGAGAATCTTGCCCGAGTGCGGGACCACGGTGTTGTGGGCGCGCGCGAGGCGCGTGATCGAGTCGAGCAGGATCACCACGTCGCGATTGTGCTCCACGAGCCGCTTCGCCTTCTCGATGACCATGTCCGCCACCTGGACGTGCCGCTCGGCGGGCTCATCGAAGGTGGACGAGACCACCTCGCCCTTGACCGAGCGCTCCATGTCCGTGACTTCCTCCGGCCGCTCGTCGATCAGGAGCACGATGAGCATCACCTCGGGATGGTTGTCTGTGATGGAGTTCGCGATCTTCTGGAGCAGGACCGTCTTTCCCGCGCGAGGCGGGGAGACGATCAGCCCGCGCTGCCCTTTTCCGATCGGCGTCAGGAGATCCATGATGCGCGTGGGCATGTCCTCCGCGCGGGACTCCAGCCGAAGCTTCTCTTGCGGATAGAGCGGCGTCAGGTTGTCGAAGAGGATCTTGTCCTTCGCGGCCTCGGGCGGCTCGAAGTTGACGGCCTCCACGCGGAGCAGCGCGAAGTAACGCTCGCCATCCTTCGGCGGGCGAACCTGGCCCGAAACGGTGTCTCCGGTCCTCAGATCGAATCGCTTGATCTGGGAGGGCGAGACATAGATGTCGTCCGGACCCGGCAGGTAGTTGTAGTCGGGGGAGCGGAGGAACCCGTACCCCTCGGAGAGGATCTCCAGTACCCCTTCCGCGAAGATGAGACCGTTCTTCTCGGTCTGCCCCTCGAGGATCTTGAAGATCAGCTCCTGCTTTCGGAGACCACTCGTGCCCTGCACGTTGAGTGAGTGCGCCAGCTCCATCAGCTCGGCAATGGTCTTGCCCTTGAGCTGAAGAATGTCGAGGCCCTTCTGTGAGGGCGCCGGCGGGGCGCTGCTCGGAGCGGGGCTGGGCGGTGCTTCGGTCGTCTGCTGTTCCATGTTGTTCTGAGGCTCCTCGGTGTTGATTGTCGTGGCGCCAGGCGTATCGACTACGCCGCGTCGCCGTGCTGGGGTTGTGGTGGTTCGGGACATTGTGCTGGCCGAACTGCGGTCCTCAAGGTAGAGGGAACCCGGGATTCCCGGAGTTCTGATGTCGCTTCAGAGGGTTGATTGCTTCCGGTGTGGCTTGCGGGACCGCACTCAGGCGATCCAGTTTCGGGGAACTTGCTCAAGGGCCCGGTGCATTCCCGGCCCTGGGACCCCCTGGTTGGTCCGTGCATTTAGACTACCGGCCCACCCGAAAGGTGTCAAGTTCATTTCGGAAGGCGCGCGGGATGCGGGTCAGGACTTTTTGGAGGGAACCGCGCCTTGCGAGAACATCATGCCGTCGAGAAACGTGAACGATTTGCCCTTCGTCCAGAAGAACAAGGTCTCGAAGTTCTTGCCCTCTTCGCTGTAGGTGTAGACCTCGTCGGGGTAGCCCTCGGTCTTCGCGAGCGGTGTGATCTGATTGGATGCCCCTAAGCGATTAACGGCAGAATCCACCCAGACCTTTGGGTTTTTCTTGGAGCCCAGGGTGAGCGCCTTGTAGATGGTGTACTCGTTGATCGACTCCTTCGACTTGGCGTCCCCCGGCTTCCCGAGCTTGTTCAGGGTGAGAAACAGGAACTGGTGATTGGCGGCGTCCTGCGGGTCGAGCTGGAGCGCGTGCCGAAGCGCCGTCTCCGCACCGGCGTAATCCCCCTTCTGGAACTTGGCCTGGCCTCCGACGCTCCAGATTTCCATACTGTTCGGGTACACGGCGCCGGCCTTCTCGAAGATCGCGATCGCCTTCGGATAGTCGTCCTGGTTCGCGTAGATCACCATGGCGTTGTACATCGCGTTTTCCTTGATCGAGTCCGACGCGGCAGGCATCTCCTGGACGGCTGCGAATTCCACCGCGGCGCTGTCGTACGCGGCCTTCTGCTCGGCCGAGCCCTTTTTCAGCGCTTCGGCGCGCTTCAGCCGGGCTTGCGCGATGTAGAGCTGGTAGCCCGGAGCCGCCTTGGGGTCGGGATCCTGTTCCTGGGCGTGATGGAATTCCACGATGGCCTCGGCGTATTTCCCCTCGTTATAGAGCTTCAGCGCTTTTCCCATCACGGCCGCGCGGAGGTTGTTGAGCAGACGTTCGTCGTCCGGCTTCACCTTGAGGCCCGTCTTGGCGGCCAGGATGGCGTCGTCCGTGCGTCCCAGCCCGGTCAGAACGTACGTCAGATTCTGGTACGTCTCGATCGAGCTTGCATCCACGTACGAGGCCAGAACGAAATCGTAAGCCGCTTCCTCGAGACGCGACGCGCCCGTGAAGGCCTGAAACACGGTCGTGTCGGTGACCGCGGACTGAGGGTCGGGCGGAGAAGCGTACGCGGGAAGCGACGCTTCCATGGGTGGCTCCGCGCCCTGCGCGCCGGCCAGTGCCTTGACACCGGCGTTGAAGAGGCGGGCGTTCACGGACAGCCGGTTCTGCTCGATGGACTGGGCCTTCTTCTCGTCCTTCTTCTTCTTCGCGAGGTCGAGCGCCATCTGGAACGCGGCGCCTGCCGAGACATACTGGTGCAGCTCCGATCGGGCGACCGCAAGGAGAGAAAGCGCGTCGACGTTCTCCGGCTCCGCCTTTCGAGCGCATTCGAGGAAGTACGCTGCCTTGTCGTAGACCTTCTGCTGCATGTAGACCTTGCCGCTCGTGTAGCAAATGGTCGCGGAGGCGGGACGGGTCGCCGTGAGCGCGAAGGATACGCAGAGCGCCACGCTCAGACCTGCTTTCGAACTCTGGAACAGGAAGTTCATCCTCTCCTCCGGGTGCCGATTCATCGAATCCCGCTGCTGGGTGGAACGCCGCGACCCCATCCTTCCTCTATATACCGCAGGGGTTCCAGCGCGTTCCGGGCTCCATTCGATTAGAGCCTCCAGGGGAGGGGCTGTCAAGCGGGTTCCCCCGGTCAGGGACGCGGCATCTCAAAGCTAACAACCTGCTGTTTCATGGCTTATAGCACTTGCCTGGGGTCCACATCCACGGTGACCCGGATGTCCGATGGCTTCCGGTCCCGGAGGACCGGAAGGGCCTTCTGGAGAAACCCGTGCAAGGTTTTCCGGGAGCCGCTCCGGATCAGGATGTGCCACCGCTCCGCCCCTTTGATGCGCGAGATCGGTTTCGGTGCCGGCCCCAGGAGCTCGACGTCGATCCCGCGCGCCAGCCGGAGGAGCGCGTCGCGCAATCGCTCGGACTCGCGGAGCACGCGTTCCACCTTCGAGCCTCGGATCTCGATCTGCACCAGATGCCCGAACGGCGGATAGTGGAGCTCCATGCGCTCCCCCGCCTCATGCTCGTAGAAGGCCTCGAAATCCTGCGCGGCCGCGCATTGAAGCGCCGGATGGTCGGGGTCGTACGTCTGCAAGATCACCTCCCCGGCGCGCTCCCCGCGGCCCGCCCTTCCGGCGACCTGCGTCAGAAGCTGGAACGTGCGCTCCGCCGCGCGGAAATCCGGCAGGTAGAGCTGGAGGTCCGCCACGATGATCCCGACCAGGGTCACCATGGGGAAATCGAAGCCCTTCGTGACCATCTGGGTGCCGAGGAGGAAATCGGTCTCTCCGGTGCGAAAGGCTTTCAGAATGGCGGCGGCCGATCCGCGCTTCCGCGTGGCGTCGAAATCCAGCCGCGCGAGCCGCGCCCCTGGAAACAGGCCCGCGACCTCGCGCTCGATCTTCTGGATGCCGACGCCGCCGAACCAGAGATCGGTCGCGCCGCATCCCGGGCAGGCGGGACGGAGCGCCTTCTCCGCGCCGCAGTAGTGGCAGCGGAGGGACTGGTCTACGAGATGGACCGTGAGGGAGACGTCGCAGCGCTCGCAGCGCGCCACCTCGCCGCATCCGCGGCATTGGAGGTAGGTGGAATGCCCACGGCGATTGAGGAACAGGATCGCCTGTTCCTTTCGCTCGAGAGTTCGCGCCATTGCCTCCACGAGCGCCGACCCCAGATAGCGGGATGATGCGGATGCGGGGACGGCTACATGGGCACGATGCCGGTGCCTGAGATCGGTGATCCTCACGGTAGGCATGGGACGTCCATCGATTCGATTCGGAAGCCGGAGCAGCCCACAGCTTCCTCGCTTCACCCTCGCGTACGTCTCCAAGCTGGGCGTGGCCGAGGCGAGAACCGCGACGGCGCCGAGCCTCTGCGCACGAACCAGTACGACATCCCGGGCGTGATAGCGCGGGGCGTCGTCCTGCTTGTAGGCGCCGTCTTGCTCCTCGTCCACGACGAGCAATCGGAGATTCCGGAACGGCAGGAAGACCGCGGATCGGGTGCCAACCACCAGATCCACCTCGCCGGCCGCGGCCGCGCGCCAGACGTCCGCGCGCTCGTTGGGGCGGAGCGTGCTGTGGTAGAGCGCCACGCGCCCAAACCCCGCGCGCCGGAAGGAATCCAGCGTCTGAGGGGAGAGCGCGATCTCGGGAACGAGGATCAGGCTCTGCCCGCCACGGCGCAGGCATTCGGCGGCCGCATGGAGGTACACCGCGGTCTTCCCGCTCCCGGTGACTCCGAACAATAGGAAATCGCGGAAGTCGGGCGATCCGATCGCCTCCTCCAGCGCCTCGAGGGCGATGCGCTGCTCCTCGTTCAGCTCCTCCCGGCGAGGGGGCGCGACCTGAAGCCACGCGGCGGCATCCTCGGGGGCCAGGCGCGGCGCGCGCCGCGTGAGGCCTCCAGGGGATGGAACGGCGGCTTGCAGCACGTCGCTCAGGCTGGCGGCGTAGTAGTCCGCCACCCAGCGGCAAAGCTCGAGGAGCTCGGTCGTGACCACCAGGCGAGGCTCGGGAATGCCGGCGATCTTCCGGACCCGGAAGCCGGGCGTGTTCGGCTCCACGCTGAGCACGGTCCCCCAGACCCGGCGAGGTCCCACCGGAACCAGCACGCGCAGCCCGATCTCGGGAGTCTCCTCCGCGATCTCATAGACCAGCGCTTCTTCCTTGGCGAGAGGGATGGGAACGGCGACGCGAACGAGGGCCATGGCGGAGGCAGGGTAGCAGAATCGGGTGGGAGCCTATTTCAAGACGGAGAATCTGCCGGTAAACGTCTCCTCCGAGGTCCGGATTCGATAGAAATAGACGCCCGAGGGGAGTGGCCGCCCCGATCCCGATCCTTCGATGCGCAGCTCGTGCGCTCCGGTGTCGAGGAACGAGTGCGAGAGAAGGGTGCGGAACCGCCTTCCCTGCACGTCGAAGAGATCCACGTCGACGCTCCCCGGTCTCGACGTCCCGAACGTGAGCGTCGCATCCGGGTTGAGCGGATTGGGAGAGACCGAGGCGCAGTCCACCGCGCATTCCCGGCGCTTCCGGATCTCGAAGGTCCCTTCCCCGCGGACGCGTGCCCCCGAGCCCAGAGCGCCCTCCAGGGCCAGGACGACCTGGGACTTGCCGAAGGGTGCCTGGGCGAACAGAGTTCGCAGCACCGGTCCGGAGAAGCAGAGCTGGAGGTCCTCGATCCCGTTCTGATCGGTGTCGCGCGGGAGAATCGACTTGGCGGGGACCGGGGAGGCCTGAGCCCCCTGGAACCGCGCCACCATCGTGGGCAGGCTCAGATCGGTCAGACGGAAATCAGCGTCGACGGGCTCCAGCTGAAAGCAGTGGCGATCCGCGTTGTCGTTCAGCTCGATCTTGTCGTTCGCCTTGTGCTGAAAGATCCGTGCATCCAGCGCTTCACGCACCGTGGCGGCCACGCACGCATCGCGGGTGAGCGCGGGACAGCCATGGTCCGTGACCCGGAGGCACACGTGGTAGGAGCCCGCCGCCGAATAGGCGTGCTCGGGAACGACGCCGGTTCCCTGGTTGCCATCCCCGAAATCCCAGGCATAGCAAAGCGGCTGTCCGTCCGGATCCGAGGAGCGTGTGGCGTCGAAAGCCATCCGCTCTCCACGAGTACCCGTGTACGGCCCGCCCGCGTTCGCGACCGGTGCCTGGTTCGGGGGCGCCAGCGGACCCGATCCATACCGAAGATCGAACCTCCCTCCATCCAGGTAGCTGATCCGTGGATTCGCTCCGTCTTGCAGGAAGAGCGACGGCCCCTCGCCTCCTCCCGCGTCATCGACGGTCTGGGCTCGCCACACACCTCCCTCCTTCCACGCGAGCTTGAGATGCTTCAGCACCGCGTCGAAGTACGCCAGCACGGGCCTCCCGTAACGATCGATCGCCAGCGCCACGTCTCTCTGGGGGCCGCCGTCCACCGAATCCACCGCTTCCACATGCCAGACGCCGCCCTCGCGCGTGCGGTACTGCACGACCGGCGGCATGCGCACGTGGCTCGCCGTGTGGGGCACTCCCTGCGCGTCCACCGCCAGGGAGACCCCTTCACCGGCGGGCTGCTTGTCGGTGGCCCATCCCGCCGCCGTGCGCACGGCGTGGATGATGGTCAGGTTGAGCTGCGCGGTGAGGTGGGGATTCCCTTGGGGGTCGAACGCAAGGGAGAATCGGCTCGCGCCCAGGCCGGACGTCGGCAATGCGGTCTCGGTGGTCCATCCCTCGGCCGTGCGCGTCGCGTAGCGCACGACGAACGCGGGGATGAAGGAGAAATAGACAGCGTGGAGCGCCCCGTCCGGGCCGAACCCGACGGCGACCTCCGTCGCGAAAGCGGTCTCGATGGTCTCGATCGTCCAGCCGCCGCTCGTCCGCCGCGCCAGCTTCGCGGAGGCGACGACCCCCCGCGGCGTTTCCTCCTGCGCGGCATAGCCGATGTAGGCGTTGCCCGCGGCGTCGATGGCCAGGCTCACGCCGTGGTAGAAGCCTAGCTGGGGGACTCGCTCCGTCAGCCATCGCGTCCCCTCCTTGTGGGCGTAGAGAACCTGGGACCCCGAGGCATTCCGGTACGCGATGCGGGGCTGCCCTTCCGGGTCCAGCGCGACCGAGCTCTGCACTCCCACCGCGCCCAACGTATCCGCGTCTTCCAGGACGAACGGGACCTGGCACGCGGGCGAGGGGTCGATGGCGGCCCATGCGCGTGGTGGGGAGCAGACGAGCGGAATCAGGATCAGGGCGGGGATTGCGATCGAGGCGAGCGCGCGCGGGGACATGCCGGCTCCGAGAGGTCCTGGGCACAGCGGCGGCTGGGCCTCTACTCTAGGGAACCAGCGTGAGGCGGGCAACCACGGAGTTCTAGCTGGAGGGCGTCGGGCGCTCCGTGACGGTCTGGCCGAGCAGCTGATTGATCCGTTCCACCAGCTTGCGCGGGCTGAACGGCTTCGTGATGTAGTCGTCCGCGCCCACGTCGAAGCCCAGCTTCTGGTCGACGTTCCTTCCCTTCGCGGAAAGGAGGATCACGGGAATGTGCTGAGTCGCCGCGTTCGACTTGATGTTCTTGCAGACCTCATAGCCGTCGAGCTTGGGCATCATGATGTCCAGCACGATGAGGTCGGGCTTCTCCGTCTTCACCTTCTCGAGCGCCTGTTCCCCATCGAGCGCGGTGACGACCTCGTACCCCTCCATCCCCAGACTGAAGTCCAGGATGTGGACGATGTAGATCTCGTCGTCGACGACCAGGATCTTCCCTTTGGACATCCGACTCACCTCCTCCTTGACATGGATTTGTATCGGCCTCTTACGCCGCTTCTGCAGTCCGAACTAGCTTGGTAGTCTCCTCGAATTGATAGAGTTGGCCGAAAGCCTCCACCACCCGTGGATCGAATTGCGTTCCCGCGCACCTCCGAAGCTCTTGCAGGGCTTCAGCGTGGGTCATGGCATGACGGTACGGACGCCCGATGGTCATGGATTCGTAGGCGTCCAGGACTCCGATGATCCTGGCGCCGATGGGGATTTCCTGGCCCTTGAGCCCGCGCGGATAGCCCTTTCCATTCATGTGCTCGTGATGCGCCATGATGATTTCGGTAACCTGCTCCTGGAACTCGATCGGTTTCACGATCTCCGCGGAGCGCAAGGGATGCATGGCGACCCGGGCCCAGGTCTCGTCGTCCAGGCTTCCCGGCTCCTGCAGCACCGTGAGATCGATCTGCCCCATCCCGACGTCGTGCACGCTCGCCACGTACGCCAGCACCTCCACCTCTCCCTCGCCCAGCCCCAGCTTCCGCCCCAGCGCCACGGCGCGCGTGGCCATGGAGCCCGAGTTCAGCTTGAGGCGGCTCCGGCGCGCGTTCTCGATGATGGCCGTGAGCGCCTTCGAGGTCTCCTCCGTGCGCTCCGAGGAGCGCTCGTGGTCGGAGACGCGCTGCCAGGCGAGCGCCACGCGGTCGGCGAGCGAGGAGAGGAGCGCCCGATCGTCGTCGGTGAAGGGCGTGCAGGAGATCTTGTTGTTGATGTTGATCACGCCGACCACCCGGCCGTCGATCTTGACCGGCACCGAGAGAAGGGACTTGGTCTCGTACTGGTGGCCGTTGGGGCGCCCGAACCGCGGATCCTCCTCGATGTTCGTGACGAGGAGCGGCTCGCCGTGCTCGGCCACCCACCCCGCGATGGAATCTCCGATGCGAACCCGGGTGCCGCACACCACTTCCTCGCGCAGCCCGCGCGCGGCGCGGATGTAGAGCTCCGACTTCTCGCTGTCCACGAGCATGAGCGACGCCGTGCGGGCGTTCATGACCTCGGCGATCATCTCGACGGTGAGCCGCGTGAGATGGTCGGAGACGGAGCGCGCGGGGCTCCAGGTCGCGTGCGTGATCACGTGCGCGTCGCCGGCCGTGATGGGCAGGAGCACGGTGAAGCGGGAGCCCTTGCCCGATTCGCTCTCCGCCAGGATCTCGCCGCCGTGCCACTCGACGATGCTCTTCGAGATGCTGAGGCCCAGGCCCACCCCCGGGTACTCGCGCGAGAGCGAGCTGTCGATCTGATAGAACTTGTCGAAGATGTGCTCGATTCCCTCCTTGGGAATCCCGATCCCCGTGTCCTCCACCTGGATCCGGACGGCGCGCCCCTCCACCGTCATACGCAGCGTGACCGTTCCAGCCTCGTGGGTGAACTTGATCGCGTTCGAGCCGAGGTTGTTGAGAACCCGGCGCACCAGCCCACGATCCGCCTCCACCACCATCTCGGTGGATTCCGACTCCACGACGATCTGGATTTTCTTGGCGTCCGCCATGTCCCTTAGCCCCTGGACGACCTCGTCCATGAGCTCGACCAGGTTGAAGGGCTCCCGGCTCATGCGGAAGCGGCCCGACTCGAGCTGGGACAATTCGAGGATCGAGTCGATGAGCCGGCGGAGCTTCAGGCTCTGCTCGTTGATCACGCCCAGGAACTGGCGCTGCATGTCGACGTTCGTCGAGCCGATGTGCTCGAGCAGCGCTTCCGTGTAGGCCCGGATCGCGGTCAGCGGCGTCAGGAGCTCGTGGGAAACCGTGGAGATGAACTTGTTCTTGAGGTCGGCGACCTCCTCGCTGCGCTCCGTCGCCTCCTCGAGGCTCGCCATGCTCTCGTTCAGCCGCTCGTAGAGCGAGGCGTTCTGGATGGCCACGACGGCGTGCGTGGCCAGGATCTCCAGCGTCTCGACGATCTCGCGCGAGGGGAGCCGGCGGTCCACCGGATCGTCCACGGAGAAATAGCCGATCACGTTCCCGTCCTTGGTGTAGAGCGGCACGAAGAGCACGTCCTCCTGGTGCCACTCCCCTTCCTTGCGTACCCCCAGCTCCGGCGTGTACCCCTCGTCGTCCACCTCGCCCCAGAACTTCTTCTCGTGCCCGATGAAGAAGGAGCGGCCGACCCGGAACTCCTCCTTCAGCCAGCTCTCGAACTCGCCACGCGGGATGCGGAGGAGCTCCAGCTTCCGGATGGCGTCCCGGTTCAGCCCGGCAAAGGCTCTCGCCTCGAAGTGCATGTTCGATTCGTTCAGGACGCGCAGGAGCACGATGCGGAACCCAGCCGCGTCGGAGACGGCGTGCACGATCTCGTGGAGCACCTTGTCCAGGGTGAGGTTCGAATTGATGCTCGTCGCGATCTCCAAGACTTTCTTGATCCGCGCCGCGCGCTTGCGGCTGGTGAGGAGCTGGTAGCGGTAGAGGTCCCCCATCTTGTCGCTGGCCTGGGTCAGCTCGTCGTTCCGGTGGATCGCGGCGTCGTAGGAGGAGCGAAGCGACCGGAGCTCGTGACGGAGCGAGCGGCGGTAGCGGACCTGCTCCACGAGGAGGAGCACCGAGGCACCCAGCGCCCAGAGGAGCTCGATCGAGGGGATCATCGCGCCGCTCCCGTTCCGTGCGCCGTGGCCGGGTGATCGGTGCCGCGCTTGGCCAGGATCTCCTCCAGCTCCGCGACGACGCGCGGGTCGAACTGCGTGCCCGTGCAGCGGCGGATCTCGGCCAGCGCCTCCGCTTCCGACATGGAGTCCCGGTACGGACGTCCCAGGGTCATCGCCTCGAACGCGTCCACCAGGGCGAGGATCCGCGCCGCGAGCGGGATCTCCTCGCCGGCGAGCCCGCGCGGATAGCCATGGCCGTCCCAGTACTCGTGGTGGCTCAGGATGATCTCGTTCACGCGCGAGGCGAACTCGATCGGCTGGAGCACTTTCACGCCGTCGCGCGGATGCGTCTCCACCCGTCGCCTTTCTTGCTGCGTCCATCGGCGCGAGCTCTGGATCATGTCCTCACCGACCGCGAGCATGCCGACGTCGTGCACGCGCGCCACGTAGCCCAGGACCTCCAGGTCCTCCTCGGGAAGCCCCAGCTTCCGCCCCAGGTCGGTCGCCAGCTTGAAGGCGCGGCGCGAGCTCCAGAGGGCGTAGCTCCGCTTCGCGCGGATCACGGTCCGGATCGTGTTGAGCGTCGTGAACACGTCCCCCGAGACGCCCGCCGCGCGCACGCGCTCGAGCGCGGTCCCGACGCGCTTGGAGATCGCGACGAGGAGGCTCAGGTCGTCCGGATCGAACGGCTGCCCGGTCGACTTGCTGCTCACGTTCACCACGCCGACGACCTCGCCCGAGATCCGGAGCGGCACACAGAGGAGCGACTTGGTCTCGTACTGGGGATGGTTCAGCTTCCTGAATCGTCGGTCGTTCTCGATGTCGTTCACCAGGAGGTTCTCGCAGGTCTGGGCCACCCAGCCCGCGATCGAGGCCCCGGTCTTCACGCGCGCGCGCGCCACCATGTCCGGGTCCAGGCCGTGCGCGGCGCGGATGTTGAGCTCGGTCCCGTCCTCGTTGAAGAACATGATCGAGACGTTCCGCGCGTCCATGACCTCCGCCACCATCTCCACGGCGCTCGAGAGCAGCGTGCGGAGCTCCGGGGTCTCGAAGAAGGGCTCGAGCGAGCGCATGAGATTCCGGAAGCCGCGCTGGATCAGCGGAAGCTCGACCAGGAAACGGCTCCCCTGCCCCAGCTCGCTCTCCACGCGGATCGTCCCGCCGTGCAGCTCCACCACGCTCTTCACGATCGCGAGCCCCAGCCCCGAGCCTCCGACGCGCTCGGCGCCTCCCTCCTCGACGCGATAGAAGCGCTCGAACACGCGGTTCAGCTTGTCCGTCGGAATTCCCATCCCCCGGTCCTCGACGACGATCTGCATCCGCTCCCCGACCGGCGTGGCGTGGATGGTGACCGCGGTGGTGTCGCGCGAGAACTTGGCCGCGTTGTTGATGAGGTTCACCAGCACCTGCTTCAGGAGATCCGGATCCGCTTCGAGACTCGGCAGACCCGGCGCGAAGGCGCGGCTCACCGTGAGGCCCTTCGCGACGAGCTGCGGCTCGACGGTCGGGATCACCTCGTCCAGGAGCCTGTTCAGGTCCAGGGTCTCGGCCTTGATGCGGCGGCGTCCCGAGTCCATGCGGCTCAGGTCCAGCACGTCGTTCACGATGCGCGTCAGCCGGTCGCATTCCTCGTTGATGATTCCGAGGAACTTCTCGTGGAGCTGGAACGCGGGGTTCTTGAGGTTGTCGAGCAGCGTTTCCGTGTAGGCCTTGATCGAGGTGAGCGGGGTGCGAAGCTCGTGCGACACGACCGAGATCAGCTCCGACTTCATCTCGTCGATGCGGCGGAGGGACGCGCTGGCCTCCTCGAGGCGGACCGTCTTCTGCTCCAGCTCGGCGTGCGTGCGGATGCGATCCACCGCCAGCCCGATTTGATCCGCGAGGAAGAGAATGGCGCGGCGGCGGCGCGCGTTGGCGCGGAGGGGCCGGTGGAAGCCCAGGAGGGTGATCCCGAGGAGCGACGTCCCGACGATGATCGGCACGCCCACGAGCGCCTCCGGGGGATTCCCATCCTGCCGCAGCTCTTTCCAGTCCGCCTCGTCGAGGGTCTCGGAATTCTCGACGATGAGCGTCTCCCGTCTCAGGATCTGCGAGAGGAAGCTCCCCGGGCGCGGCGTGACGCGGCACGCGCCTCGGGATCCGGTGACGCCGCGCTCGAAGTGATCGCCCTGGAGCTCGCCCGTCTCGTAGTCCAGGAGGAGCAGCGTGAAGGTATCGGCCCGCGCCAGCTCGAGGACGTGCTGCGCCACGGCGGTGACGAGACCCGGGGCGTCGAAGGCGGACTGGACGGCGAAGCTGAGGCTGGAGAGCCCGGGGAGGAGTCGGAACGCAGAGCCTTCGTTTCGATCCTTCTCCGGGGTGTGGCTCATCGCGGCGGTTCCGGAGGGGGCGTGAGATGGAAGTCGCCGACGGGGATGATGGGCGAGCCGTCCGACCGGCGGTCGGAGACGACGATGCTGCCGCGCATCGCCTTGCCCTGCTTCTTCAGCTCCTTCGAGATGTCGACGACCTGGGCGCCGTGATGGATGTCGCGCCCCACGTTGCTCACGGCGAGGATGGTCACCGTCATGAGCTCGAACTTCTGCACGCCGCCCTGTCGGCTGGAGAGCACCATGATGTGCCCGCGCTTCAGATCCTGCTCGTCGTACTGGCTCGCGATCGTGGCGTCGAAGGAGCTCTTGATCGCCTCCCCCATGAGGATCGAGCGCTCGGGCGTCGTGATGACGACGAAGTCGTCGCCGCCGATGTGTCCCACGAAATCCCCGGGCTGTCCCAGCTTCTGGAGCTCGGTCTGGAGCATCGCCGCCACGTACCGGATGACCACGTCGCCGCGCTGGTGCCCGTAGTAGTCGTTGTAGGCTTTGAAGTAGTCGAGGTCGATGTGGAGGTACGCGAACTTCTCCCCCTGCGCGATCCTCCGCGAGAGCTCCGACTCGATGAGCACGTTGCCGGGAAGCCCCGTGAGCGCGTTGGACTGAAGCTGCCCCTTGCGCGTCTTGAGCTGGTTGCGCACGCGGAAGAGCAGCTCGTTCTGCGCCCACGGCTTCGTGAGGTAATCGTCGGCGAAGAGCTCGAGGCCGTGGATCTTGTCCTCGAAGGTGGATTTCGCGGTGAGGAAGATGATCGGGATGCGCGAGGTGAGCGGGTTCGCCTTGAGCTGGCGGCAGACTTCGTAGCCGTCGAGCCGCGGCATCATCACGTCGAGCAGGATGAGATCGGGCGGATCGCGCCGGACTTCCTCGAGGCCGCGCACGCCGTCCTCCGCGGTGCGAACCTCGTAGACCGCATCCTTCGCGTCGGTGAGCTGCATTTGGATGATGAACCGAAGCTTCGGATCGTCCTCGATCACGAGGATGCGTCCGGTCTCCGGCGCTGGTGCGGCTTGGCTCACGCGTGACACCTCGAATTCCGTTCGGGGTAGCGCATTGCGCGCGCAGGTACCCCAGATCCGCGAAGGGCGCAGGCCTGGGTACCGCTCTTCAGAATGTTCGGCCTTGGCGCGGTCGATCTTGAGTCGCTACGGGCAAATACGCGGGATTGGAAGGGTCGGCTGGGCGACGATAGGGCGTTGCAATTTGCACTCGTCCCGGGACGAGTTGAAGCTAGGCGGGCAGAGCCTCGAAGGAATCCAGGTTGGCGATGGCGGTGGCGCTGAAGGGGGTGCGCTCGCCGCGCTGGAGGGCGAACCAGCCGGCGTGGGCGATCATGGCGCCGTTGTCGCGGCAGAGCTTGGGCGAGGGGAATCGGGCGGCGATGTTCCTGGATTGGGCAAGGCGCGTAGCTTCCTGCCGCAGCAAGGTGTTACAGGCACATCCGCCCGCGATGGTGAGGGCTTGGGCGGGATACCGGTCGAGCGCCTGGCCCAGCCGCTCCACCAGCACATCCACGATCGCCTTCTCGACCGACGCGGCAATGTCCCGGAGCCTGGGTTCGGGGATGGGCCGTGGCTCTTTCTCGAGGAAGAGCTTCGCCGCGGTCTTGAGCCCGCTCATGCTCAGGTCTAGGGTGTCGCCCTTGAGGCGCGCGCGCGGAAGGGGGACCTGGTCGTCGCGGCCTTCCCGGGCCAGGCGGTCCATGTGCGGGCCGGCGGGATACTCGAGCCCCATGAGCTTCCCGATCTTGTCGAAGGCCTCCCCGGCCGCGTCGTCACGTGTAGATCCGATGCGGTGGAACACCCCGGGCTCGGGGACGTGGTAGAGCTCGGTGTGCCCTCCGGAGGCAACCATCCCAATGTAGGGCGGCGTGAGCTCGGATTCGAGGCCCGCTGAGACGAGGTGGGCCTCGACATGATTCACCCCGACCCAGGGGACGCCGCGGGCCAGGGCGAGCCCCTTCGCGAACTCGATTCCGACGAGGAGCGATCCCACGAGACCCGGACCGAGGGTGACCGCGACGGCGTCGATCTGGTCGATAGTCAGGCTCGCGGTGCCGAGCGCTTCCTGGACGACCCGCGGGAGCAGCGTGATGTGCGCCCGGGAAGCCAGTTCCGGAACCACGCCGCCATATTCGACATGGATATCCTGCGCCGCGACGATGTTGGCGAGAATGCGCCCGTCTTCCACGATCGCGGCGCCGGTATCGTCGCATGAGGTTTCGATTCCGAGGATCCGCATGGAGGGATTGTAGGGGAGATCGATCCATGCAAGAGG
>DASQAV010000021.1:0-7141 GCA_035635575.1 Candidatus Dormiibacterota bacterium
ACCCTTCACGTTCGTGTCGATCATCTGGTCCCAGTCCTGGGTATCGCCGGACTGAAGCGGATCGAGCGCCAGGGCCAGGCCCGCGTTGTTCACGAGGATGTCGAGCTTCCCGAGAAGTCCGCGCGCTCCCTCGAGGGCGGACCGCACCTGGCCGAGATCGCGGACGTCGAAGCGTAGCGGGAGGGTCTCCACCCGATGCTGCGAATGGATCTCCTCGGCGACCTCGCGGAGGCGGTCCTCCCGCCTTCCGGTGATCGCCACGTGGCAGCCCAGCGCCGCAAGCGCGCGCGCGGTAGCGAGTCCGAACCCGCTCGTCGCGCCCGTGACGAGCGACCAGCGTCCCTTGAGATCGGTCATGGAGGGGCGAGCATAGCGAAGTCGCTGGTCTCGATCCAGCCACTCCCCTAGAATCCCGCGCCGGAGTGGGGGAAGCGGCCGGGGATGGAGGGAACGCGCATTGACCTTCGACGTCCTCGTCGTTGGAGGCGGCATTCAAGGCGCGGCCGTGGCTCGCGATGCCGCGCTCCGCGGGCTGGGCGTGGTCCTGGTCGAGCGGGGGGACCTCGCCTCGGGCACGAGCAGCCGCTCCTCCAAGCTCATCCACGGCGGCATTCGCTACCTCGAGACCGGCCGGCTCGGGCTCGTGCGCGAGGCGCTGCGCGAGCGGTCCATCCTCCTCCGCCTGGCATCCGAATTCGTCCGCCCGCTTCCCTTTCTGATCCCGCACTACCGGAACGAGGGAAGATCGCGGCTCGAGATTCGCGCGGGACTCTGGCTCTACGCGGCGCTCGCGGGAAGGGAGCCCATCGCCGAGCACCGCGCGGTGAGCGCCCGGGAGGCGCTCGAGCTCGAGCCCTCGCTGCGGCCGGAAGGGCTCCAGGGCGGTTCCCTCTACTGGGACGCGCAGATGGATGACGCGCTCCTCTGCGTCGCGGTGGCGGTCGACGCCGAGCTCGCGGGCGCCGTCATCCGCACCTACGCCTCGGTGGTGGCGCTGGAAGCGCGCGGGGAGTCGTGGCGCGCGCGATTCCACGATGTGGACACCGGGAAAGAAGAGGTCGTGGAGGCCCGGTGCGTCGTGAACGCGGCCGGACCCTGGGCGGAGGAGATCCGGGCGCTCGTCCGGCCCGCGCCGGGCGCGGGCCTTCGCCGCACGCGCGGAAGCCACGTCGTGGTCCCCGGCCAGACGCGCGAGCGGGCGCTTCTCCTGACCGCGCACCGTGACGGGCGCGCCTTCTTCGTCATTCCCTGGGGGGAGTACTCCCTGATCGGCACGACCGACGTGGACGACAGCACACCGCCCGAGCGGATCGCGCCGGACGTGGGGGACATTCGTTACCTTCTCGAGGAGGCGGCGCGCGCGCTGCCCTGCCTCCGCACAGAGGCGCGTCCGCTCCGAGCCTTCGCCGGGGTGCGGTCCCTCGCCCAAGGCAACGCCATCCGCCCCTGGGCGAACTCTCGCGAGCACCGGATCATCGAGGAAGGGACCATGCTGACCTTGATCGGAGGGAAGTACACGACGCACCGGAGCCTGGCGGAGCGTGTCGTGGATCGCGTGGCAAGGATGACCGGCGGGCGCGCGGCCCGGTGCGCAACGGCGGAGCTGGTCCTTCACGGCCGCCAGATGGGCATCCAGGGGTTCCGGCCGCGCTACCCGGGGAAGCTTCAGCTGGAGGGCTCCCTCGAGATCACCGAAGCCGAGGTGGTCCACGCGGTCCAGAAGGAGCATGCCCGTCACCTCGGCGACATCCTGGAGCGCCGCTCGCGCCTCTGGCTGCACTCCGGCGCCATGCGGCGCGCCGCGCCTCGAGTCGCCGCCTGGATGGCGCCGCATCTGGGATGGGACGAGCCGGCCACCGCGCGCGAGGTGCAGCGGGTGAACCATGCGCTGGATCGCGAGTCGGAGATCCTGGATGCCGCGATGGCGGGAGTCCACGTGTGAGCCGCAGGGAATACATCCTCGCCATCGATGAGGGTACGACCGGGACGAGGGTGATCGCCTTCGACCGCGCTGGACGTATGCGCTCGAAGGGATACGCAGAGCTACCCTTGCATTTCCCGCACCCCGGATGGGTGGAGCAGCGGGGTGAGGAGATCTGGGACGCGACCCTCCACGCCCTGCGCATCGCGCTCCGACCGCTCGGAGGAGAACGGGCGTCCGTGGCGGCGATCGGTATCACGAACCAGCGGGAAACGACCCTGGTCTGGGACCGCGCGACCTCGAAGACGGTTGGCCCCGCGATCGTCTGGCAGGACCGACGCACGGCGGACCGTTGCCTGGCCCTCCGGCGCGCCGGGAAGGAGCGTGCGATCGCGCGCCGCACCGGGCTCAAGCTGGACCCCTACTTCTCCGCGACCAAGCTCGAATGGATTCTCCGCCACGTCCGGGGCGCGCGCGCGCGCGCCCAACATGGGAGTCTCGCCTTCGGCACCGTGGATTCCTGGCTCCTCTGGCGCCTGACCGGCGGCGCCGTGCACGCGACCGACGCCACGAACGCAAGCCGCACGATGCTCTTCGACATCCGTTCCCAACGATGGGATCCCGGGCTCCTCCGCCTCTTCGGCGTGTCGCGCTCGCTCCTGCCCGACGTGCGCCCCTCGATCTCCGATTTCGGACACACGCGCGGCGTGAAGGGGCTTCCCGACGGGATCCCGATCCTCGGCATCGCGGGCGATCAGCAGGCGGCGCTCTTCGGTCAGGGCTGCGTGGAAGCGGGCAGCATCAAGAACACCTACGGCACCGGGTGTTTTCTCCTCCTCCACACGGGCTCGAGATTCGTTCCGTCGAAGAGCGGCCTGCTCACCACGATCGCCTGTGGCCCCCGGGGTGAGCCGAGATACGCCCTGGAGGGAAGCGTGTTCATTGCCGGCGCCGCGATCCAGTGGCTTCGAGATGGACTCGGGATCATCGAACACGCAGCCCAAACCGAGGCCCTGGCGCGATCCGTCGACGACACCGGCGGCACCACGCTCGTTCCCGCCTTCGCCGGCCTGGGCGCTCCCTACTGGAGGCCCGACGCGCGCGGCATCTGGCGCGGGCTGACGCGCGGCACCACGCGCGCGCACCTCGTGCGGGCGGCGCTGGAGTCGATCGCATTCCAGTCGCGCGATCTGGTGGAAGCGATGAGCCGCGATTCGGGGGTCCGGATCCGCGAGCTGCGCGTGGACGGAGGCGCCGCCATGAACGCGTTCCTCATGCAGTTCCAGGCGGACATTCTCGGGATCCCGATCTCGCGTCCGGGCCTGGTCGAGACGACCGCGCTGGGGGCGGCGCTCCTGGCGGGGATCGGTGCGGGATGGTGGAAACACGCTTCCGATCTCGAGACGGTGCGGCGATCGGGGCGCGTGTTCCGTCCGCGCATGAAGCGCGCGGAGCGGGAGCGGCTCTACCGAGGCTGGACGGAGGCGGTGGAAATGCTGCTCGCCGGTGCGCCGGCCTGACGGGGCGCCGAGAGCGCCTGCTTCAGCCAGGCGATGACCTCGTCCAGGATCGCGGCCCCGCCGACCTCGTTCAGCACTTCGTGGAAGAGCCCTGGGTATTCCTTGTAGGTCACGATCCCGTTCTTCGAGGCCTTTGCCCACGCGGCGCAGCCGAGGCAGCTCGAGACCGGGTCGGCGCCGCCCTGGATCAGAAGGGTAGGAATGGAGTGCGTGCCCGACACCTTGGCCAGCCTCCGGCGCATGGCCTGGAATTCCAGGAAGAGGCGCGCGCTGATCCGGAAATGGACGTACGGGTCGGAGCGGTGGGCGCGGATCACGGCCGGATCATGCGAGAGGAGCGAGGGAGGAATCTGATTTCCCTGTGTGAACCCGGGCCAGAGGAGCCCGATGATCCTTGCCGCGTGGACCTTGAGCATCGCGGGCTTCAAGGAAAGCTCGAAGGGAGGCGCCGAGAGCACCAGCGCATCGACGAATCGGGGATTCCTTTCCGCCCAGTCGAGCGCAATCAGAGCTCCCAGGCTGTGTCCCAGGAGGGCCCACCGGCGCCCGTCGTCCACGCCGCGCACGGACTCGATCCATCGCGTCACCGCGTTCCGGTAATCGTCCCAGGATTTCACGTGGCCGCGGCGGCCTTCGGATCGTCCATGGCCGGGAAGATCCAGCGCGTAGGCCGTGAATCCCCGGCTCTGCAGCGTTCGTCCCACACGCTCCCACCGTCCCGAATGGTCGCCGAGTCCGTGGATGATGGCGACCGCGGGAGCCTTGGGATCCTCGCCCCAGGTGCGGGTGAAGAGCTTGGGTCCGCCGGGAATCTCCAGCCAGGAGTCGCGGGATGTCGAGTCGACCAAGCTTCCCTCCAGAGTCTGGCAAGCGCCGAATAGGCCGCCCAGGATACCTCAACCTATCGGCAGACCGCCGAGAATCCGTACATCCGTCGTAGAATCTAAGTGCCATGCCCGCCCCGGACGACACCATCCTCCTCGACGCCTACTCTCAGGCGGTGGTCGACGCGGTCGGGCGCGTCAGTCCCTCGGTGGTGAATATCGAGACCCGGCGGCCGGCGCCCAAGGGACGCGAGTCGCGCGATCCGCGCGGGCTCGGCGGCAGCGCCTCCGGATTCCTCTTTACTCCGGACGGATTCATTCTCACCAACAGCCACGTCGTCAACGGAGCGGAATCGATCCAGGTGACCCGCGACGACGGACAGGTGCGTGAAGCGACCCTGATCGGAGACGATCCCGAGACGGACCTCGCGGTGGTGCGCATCGGCCCCGACTCGCTGACCCCCGCCACGCTCGGCGACTCCGCGGCGATCCGCGTGGGGCAGGTGGCGATCGCGATCGGGAACCCCTACGGGTTCCAGACCACCGTGACCGCCGGCGTCGTGAGCGCGCTCGGAAGATCCCTGCGCGCGCAATCCGGACGCCTCATCGACAACATCATCCAGACGGACGCCGCCCTGAATCCCGGGAACTCCGGCGGGCCGCTCGTCGATTCGCATGGCGACGTGATCGGCGTGAACACCGCGGTCATTCTTCCCGCCCAGGGAATCTGCTTCGCGATCGCGATCAACACCGCGAAGTTCGTGGCCTCGCGCCTCATTCGGGACGGCAAGGTGACGCGCAGCTACATCGGCGTGGGCGGGCAGACGGTGCCCGTGGCACGCCGGGTCGCGCGCTTTCACCAGCTACCGGTGGAGAGCGGAGTTCTGGTAGTCTCCCTGGAACAGGGGGGCCCCGCCGCGAAAGCAGGCGTCCGGCTGGGGGATCGCATCGTCGCTTTCAACGGTCAGCCCGTCAGCGGAATCGACGCTCTCCAGCTTCTGCTCACCGAGCAACAGGTGGGCGTTCCATCAAAGATCACAGTGCTTCGGCTCACCGAGAAGCTCGACTTCGAGGTGACGCCTGTCTTGTCGCCGAGCGGCACACGTTGAACTAGGCCGCCCGCCTTCTCTCTCGCGGGTGATCCGTCTCGCCGAAGTTCGCTGGACCCGTCGCGCACAGACAAAGGGACTTCGGGAGATCGATCGAGGTATGTCGGAAACGGATTCAGTATCTGCTCGAGGTGGCCCCGATGGGACGGTGTCTCCCTTCCTGATCTTCGTTTTCGCCCTGCTTCTGATCGCCCCCCAGGCGCGCGGCGCGGACGTGTTCCTCGAGCGGAATCCCGACAGCACGCTGGCCATCGCCATCCAGAAGATCCAGGGCACGCCGATCACGCTCGAGGAATCGATCCAGAAGGCGCTCGTCCACGAGACAACCGTTCGCGAGGCGGAGGGTGCGATGCGTGCGGCGGGCGGGACGCTCCGCCACGAGAACGGCGCCTTCGACCCGGAGCTCTTCTTCGACGCGGACCGGGTCGGCACGGACCAGCCCACGTCTTCCATTTTCTCCGGCGGGGATACGCTCGCGTCCGGCGTCAGCGTGGTCCGGTCCACCCGGACGATCACCTCGACCGGAGCCCGCGTCACGCTGCCGACCGGAACGGAGCTCCGCGCCTCCCTCCTGTCCACCAAGCTCGAGACCAACTCCACGCTCGCATTCGTCAATCCCCAGTACGACGCGAATGGAGTGCTGAGCGTGCGGCAGCCGCTCCTCAAGGGATTCGGACCCGGCACGTGGGGGGACCGATCGGCCGCGGCGCGCGTCTACGAGGCCGCCCGGGCCCGCTACGAGGACGCCGTGCTCGAGACGCGTGCCAAGGTCGAGCGCACCTACTGGGATCTCTATGCCGCGCGGCGCGATCTCGCATTGCAACAGATCATCCGCGACCGAGCGCAGTCGCTCGTCGAGGAGAGCCAGCTTCGCTCGCGGGCGGGCCTCGTGGGTCCGGGCGCGGTCGCGAGCGCGCGTGTCTTCTATACGCAGCAGGAGCAGGTGCTCCTGGATTTCGACGAAGCGGTCGATCGTGTCTCCGACCAGCTTGCGACCTTGATCGGGGAGCGTCCGGCCGGCGCCCTGAAGCGGTTCGCGCCGGTGGACGAGCCACCCCGGGATTTCCCGATCGAGTCCGAGGAGACGCTCGTGGCGAGGGCGCTCGCGCAGAGCCGCGAGGCCAAGAGCGCCGAGCGCGAAGTGGCGGCGGCCCGCGCGCGCTCGGCCGGCGCCTGGTGGAACATGCTTCCCACCCTCGACCTGAGAGGGTCCCTGGGGGGCGCGGGGCTCTCGGGACGAGGACGGGATTTCATCAACCCCTTCACGAATCAGCCCGACCGCATCAACATCGACGGCGATTTCAGCGACACCTGGACCCAGGTGAGGAGACGCGATTTTCCGAGCTGGAGCACCGGCCTTACGCTCAGCGTTCCCATCGGATTTCGGGCCGGAAGGGGCGATCGGGATCGCCGGCGCGCCGAGCTGGATATCGCCGAGCAGCGCGCGATCGCCACGCGGCGCTCGATCGAAGAGCGGGTCCGCGTCGCCTACCGCGAGCTGGACCACGCGAAGCGGCGTCTGGACGCGGCGCAGAGCGGGGTCGAGGCATCGCTCGAGCAGGTGCGGATCGGAATCATCGAATATCGAAACGGCAGGACCACCGCGTTCGAGCTGACGCGCGTGGCCGCGGATCTGGCCACGGGGCAGCAGCGCTACTCGCAGGCGCTCGTCCGGGCGGCCAAGGCCTATGCCGATCTGAAGCGGCTCACGTCGGAGGGGCTGCCTCCGCCGAAACCATGATGGGGGAGACCGATCGCATGATCGTT
>DASQAV010000022.1:0-16182 GCA_035635575.1 Candidatus Dormiibacterota bacterium
GCCAGAGCTTCTCGGGAGGAGGCGCGATGCCATAGCTCAGGAACCGCTTCTGGCTCAGCTTCACCCGCCCATCCGGAAGCACGGAAGCGGTCACCAGCGGGACGCCTTCCTGGTCCAGGAAGGTGCTCATCGCGGCCGAGGCATCCTTCCCCGAGGCCTTGGAAAGCGCGCCCCACAGATCCGATCCCACCGCGTTCCCCCACTCGTGCTCCTTGAGGTACGCGATGACGCCGGCGCGGAAGGTCTCCGGCCCCAGCCACTGCTCGAACATTCCGAGCACCGCCTGCCCCTTCTTGTAGGCCAGGTCGTCCGCAGCCTGGAGGAGGTTGTCGAGCGCGGAGACCGGGCGGCGGATGGCGCGCGTCGAGAGGCGCGAGTCGGTGGTCATCGCGCGCTGCGTCTCGCGGAGATCCTTCACGCGCTGGTTGTATTCGGGATAGACCTCGTCCGAGATCTTGTTGCCCATCCATTCCGCGAACGCCTCGTTCAGCCAGAGATCGTCCCACCACGTCATCGTCACGAGGTCGCCGAACCACTGGTGCGCGAACTCGTGCGCCATGTAGACCGAGAGCGTGGAGAGCTGGCTCATGCCCACCGTCTTGGGATCCACGAGCAGCACGTCGTCGCGGAAGGTGACCGCGCCGGCGTTCTCCATGGCGCCCGGCCAGAACTCCGGGACCGCGATCACGTCGAGCTTCTCGTAGGGATACGGACGCCCGAAATAGCGCTCCAGGGCCGCCAGAATGGGCGGAGCCATCTCCGCCGCCTTCTTCGCGAGCGCGGCCTTTCCCTTCACGGTCACGACATTCCCCGGAATGGACATCCCGGTGATCGGCACCAATTCCAGCGGCCCGGTCGCGATGGCGAGGATGTAGGAGGGAACCGGCTTCGTCTTCTGGAAGACAACGGTTTTCGAGACCTTGCCGGGAATCATGCGCACGATCGGCGTGTTGGAGACGCCCTTGTGGGTCTTGGGCAGCACCAGCGTCAGCTGGTAGGGAATCTTGAAGGAGGGCTCGTCCCAGCACGGGAATGCCTTGCGCGCGTCATCCGACTCGAACTGCGTGAAGCAGTAGGACTCGCCGCCGGTCTCCATGCGGTAGATCCCCTGCGCCCGGTTGCTGAAGCTGTTCGTGAACTCGACGTCGAGGGTATAGAGCCCGGGCTTGAGCGGCGTGTGCGTGCGCACGGTGACCTCGGTCGGCGCCGCCTGCGCGTGCGAGGAAGGCACCACGGCCCCCTTCGCGGTCCGGAGGGTCAGGCTCCGGATCGTGAGGCCCTCGGAATGGAACTGGAAGGAATCGACGCTGGTGAGGGCGCGAAGATCGACGTGCGCCGAGCCCGAGTAGGCCTCCTTTCGCGCGTCCAGGTTCAGCTTGAGGCGCTCGTAGGTCGGAAGGACGTCGCGGCCAAGCCGTCCCGAGCCCGACGCCAAGGCGGTGCTCGCGGGGAGCCCGAAAACGAGTGCCAGAGCTGCGAACAACGCGGACAGGGCGATGGCTGGGGCGGGACGCATGGATCCTCCTGGAAGGACAGCCGGCGTCATTGAGTGGTTTGGAAATGGAAATCGCGGTGGTAGTATAGACAGGTTCTCCCCCCCAGCGCGAGCCATGAGGCCGGACATCCTTCCCCGGGAGATCAGGGCCATGACGCCCATGAGATTCGGAACCCGATTCCTTCGCGCCCTTCGGCGCGCGATCGTTCCCCTCGCCCTTCTCTTCGGCACGGCGTCACCCGCGTGGGCGGTGTTGGACAAGGTGGTCATCTTCCCCGCGACCCCCACGCCCTGCGATACCATCATCGCCAGAGTGACGGGTACGCTCCCGAGCACCTGCTACGAAATCATAGGCGCGTCGGTCCGCGGGCCCGATCCCATCCCCTGCATGCGGCCCGGCCCCTGCCCTTCGCAATTCCATATCGACATCATCGTCAGGGAGCCCAACCCGGACATCTTGCCGCCCTGCGCGATCAGCCCGCCCTATGAGCGGACCTTCGATCTCCCGGTCTTCACGGCGGGCGAGTACACGGTGATCACGCACGAGCGTGTCGTCCCGTTTTCCGTGACCGATTCCATCGTGAGCGAGAGCTTCCTCACGACTACCTTCGTCGCGCGGCCCGACTCGGTCTGCCCGCCGGTCCAGGGTTGCTACCTCCTCGATCTCGCCGGGGATCGGCCCCCCGGTCCGCTCTGCCTGGTGACCACAGCCCCTGGCGGAACCGCGTGCCTGAACCTCGTGCTGCAGAACCAGAACCCGGTAGCCGGGCTTCAGACCACGCTCCAGATCTCGGACTTCACGAAGCCGCTCCCTGGGCTCCCCATCCTTTCCATCCCCGTCGCATCGGTCCAACCGGTCGGCCGCGCCGCCGGGTTCCAGGTCTCGCACACGGAGGAGGGTGGGAAAACGAAGCTCATCCTCTACTCGACGTCGGGGGCTACCATCGAGCCCGGCTTTGGACCGGTGGTGCGGATCTGCTACGCGATTCCGCCCGAACCGGTTCCATCGACGCTGCGGGTGGATATGGGGGAGACGATCGTCGCCGATTCTCTGGGCAACGGAGTTCCTCCGTGCCCGACCGTGGCTACCGGTTTCACGGACCTCCGCCTCCCGAACATCTGCATCGAGAAACCTGGTTGCGACCTGAACGGGGACGGCGTCTCCGACGTGCTGGACATCATCCGGCTGGTCCGTTGCGCTTTGGCCTCCATGAGAGATTCGAATTCAACCTGCCCTGACTCCACCGCGTCGCGCGCCGACTGCAACGGCGATGGCTCCATCGACATACGTGACGTGGTCTGCTGCGTGCGCAAAATCGTAGGCGCGATGGGTCCAACCCCGACACCGATCATCACGACGTCGCTGGCGAGATCCGAGAGCGTGAATGGTGAAACCACGATCGGATTCGACGACGGGCCCTTCTGGACGAGTGAGACCGAGGGTGTCGCGATGATTCGGATCAACGCTGCCCACGATTTCGGCGGAATGCAGTTCTCGGTCGATCCTGGCGGCGCTCCGTTCCGCATCGGCGGCATGATCCTCGAAGGAATGAGCGCGCGCGCGGGCGTAGACGTCCAACTCGAGGGTGCGGTCGATGCATTGGGAGTGGCGCACGGCGTGGTGTTCGGAATCGGGCCGAGATCCCGCCAGGCTCAATCGATCGGCGTCATCCTGACGCTGTCACGCAAGCTTTCGGGTGGAAACGCCGATCCGCTTCGTCTGATCGACCTCAGGGCGGGAGACGCTTCAGGAACCCCTGCTCCGGTCTCGAGCTTCAATCCGACGCTCGAGCTAGCGAACTCTGTTGTGGCGGCGCCAACGCTTCTCAAGGCACGTCCCAATCCTTCCGCCGGCGGCACCGAGATCGGATTCGTGCTGCCCGTAGAGGCGCGTGTGAGCCTTCGGGTCTATGACGTATCCGGAAGGCTCGTGCGTACGCTGGTGGATGGGCCCCGCACCCCGGGCGTCCACAGAGTCCAGTGGGATGGCACCGATACCCGGGGCCGGACGGCGCGGTCGGGGATCTACTTCGCGAGATTCGAGGCGGGCTCGGTCAAGCGTTCGGAACGCATTCTCTTGATGCGATAATCCGGGGCATGGAGTCGACCGACCCCATCATTCAGTACCTGAGGTACATCCTCCTCATGCTCGCGCCGCTCTGGATGCTGGGCTGCTGAGCGGTGCTAGCTGCGGAGGGTCTCCCAGGCTCCGGATGAGTCACTGAGGCGGGCGGCGTCCAGCACCCTCTGGACCTCCACCGCGTCACGGAAGGTGGGGCTCGGCGGCTTCCCCTCCTGAATCGCCGCGCGAATCATCTCCACCTTCACGAGAAAGGGCGCCAGGAGCGGCATCTCGGGCGTCGGCTCGATCCTGAGATCCTCCGGAATCGCGACCTCCTCGTAGGAGCCGTCCGGCTTCGGCCGCCCCAAGCGGTATCCGTCCAGCACGGTCATCGAGTCGGTCGATCCGTACGCCTCCATGCTCCCGCCGCGCACCTGCGCGGCGCCGAAGAGATCCAGGATCCCTCGCGCGCCGCTCTCGAACTGGACGATCAGCGTGAAGGTGTCGTCGGCGGTGATCTTGCGAAACTCGGGATGCTGATCCGCATACTCCGCCGCCACCGTCCGCAGAGCGCAGGAGACGCGCCGGATCGGCCCGCCCCAGAGGATCAGCTGATCGATGTGATGCGAGCCGAGCGCTCCCAGATATCCTCCTCCGCGCTCCTTCTCCGTAAGCCACGTGAGCCGCCGGGTGGGATTTCGCGCCCAGCCCGGGATCCGGTCTTGAATCAGGACGTGCTCCAGCCGTCCCAACCCGCCTTCATGGATCTTTCGCGTGAGCGTCTCGCGGGCGGGATAGTGGCGGAACTCGTGGTTCACGACATGAACCACACCCTTGGATTCGGCGAGCGCCGCGAGCTCGCGCGCCTGCGCGGCGTTCGTCGCGAACGGCTTCTCGCAGAGGACGTGGCGCCCTCGCTCGAGCGCCGCGCGGGCCATCGGATAATGCAGGTCCACGGGCGTGGCGATCGAGACCAGGTCCGCGTCGACCTCCTCGAGCATCCGCTTCCAGTCGTCGGTCGCGTACGGGATCGAGAACTCCGCGGCGACGCGCTTTGCGTTCTCGAGGGTTCCGCTCGCGACCCCCGCCAGAGCGAACGCCGGGTTCCGGGCGAAGCCGGGGGCGTGGACGATCGAGCCGAAACCGGTCCCGATGAGGAGAACGCGGATGGGAGCGCGCGTGGACATGAGGCGCGCATCATACGATAATGGCCCGCCAGCGACCCGGCCATCCCATGGAGACCTCTTCGACCACAGCATGAATCCACACGAGACGCCCCGCGTCGCCATCGTCGGCGCCGGGTTCACGGGCTCGCTCACGGCCGCCCATCTTTTGCGGAACGCGGCGCGGCCGTTCGAGGTCTGCCTGATCGAGCGGCATCCTCCCTTCGGTCCCGGAACCGCCTTCAAGGCTCCGCTGCCCTGCCACCTCCTGAACGTCCCGGCGGTGAGGATGAGCGCCTATCCCGACGGGCCCCAGCACCTCATGAAGTGGCTGACCGAGCGGGCCTCGGGACCCGATCCGGGGTTCGAGGCCGGCTCGGGCCTGGAGGCGGCCTTCCTGCCGCGGCGGCTCTACGGCGAATACGTCGAGCACACGCTCGCCGAAGCTGCCCAGGGCTCGCGCGCGCGCCTCACGAGGATCGCGGGGGAGGCGGTCTCCATCGAGTCCGACGCCGGGGGTACGCGGCCCCGGATCCAGCTGCGCGACGGCTCGACGATCGCGGCCCAGTGCGCCGTCCTGGCGCTTGGAAACTTCCCGCCCGTGGATCCCATCGGGAACGGCTCCGCTGTCGCCTCGATACGCTATGCCACGGATCCATGGGACGAGCGAGCGCTCGAGGGGCTGGAGGCACAGGACACGGTGCTCACGATCGGGTCGAATCTCACGATGGTCGACATCGCCCTGGCCCTCGATCACCGGGGCCACCGCGGACCCATCGTCGCGGTCTCGAGACACGGGCTGCTCCCGCAGCCCCATCGGAAGAGCCTCCTTCCCTCCTGGTCCTCGCGGGTCGAGGGGAGAACCGGAAGCCCTCGCGAGCTCCTTCGCGCGATCCGCGAGGACGTGACCCTGGCCAGCGCGGGCGGGCTGGACTGGCGCCCCGTCGTGGACTCCATCCGGCCCAGGATCGTCTCGATCTGGACTTCCTGGTCGGAGCGCGAGCGCGGACGGTTCCTGCGCCATGCGCGCGCGTACTGGGAAATCCACAGGCACCGCATGGCCCCGGAGAACGCCAGAGTCATCGGGTCCCTTCTCGAGTCGGGCCGGCTGCGCGTGATCGCGGGGAGGATCGCCGGAATGAGCGCGGGCAAAGACCAGATCGAGGTGCGCGTCAACCGGCGTGGGTCAAGGGTCTTGGAGACCATCCGCGCGGCGCGCGTCGTGAACTGCACCGGTCCCGGGACGGACCTGCGCCGGACGAAGGATCCTCTGGTTCAGGATCTCCTGACGCGCCGTCTCGCCCGGCCGGGTCCTCTGGGGCTCGGCTTCGATACGGACCGGGACGGAGCGCTGGTCGGCGCCGACGGGCGCCCCTCCCTCTCGCTCTTCACCCTGGGCCCACTCCTCAAGGGCAGGGACTGGGAAACCACCGCGATCCCGGAAATCCGCATGCAGACCGAGGCGCTGGCGATTTGCCTCGCACGCCGTTTCGTGACCCCGGAGGCGCATGGCGGGTCGATCTAACCTCACGCCGTTCCTCTGGGGCGCGGCCACCTCCGCGCATCAGGTGGAGGGCGGAAACGACCGGAACGACTGGTGGGACTGGGAGCAGCTCCCCGGAAAGATCCGGAACGGCGACCGGTCCGGCGCGGCGTGCCTCCACTGGGAGCGCTACGAAGAGGACCTGGACCTCCTCCGCTCGATCGGCCTCGGCGCGTACCGTTTCTCGATCGAGTGGAGCCGGATCGAGCCCGAGCCGGGTCGCTACGACGAAGCGGCGATCGACCACTATCGGAAGGTCCTTCTCGCATGCCGCGCGCGCGGCATCACCCCGATGGTCACCCTCCACCACTTCACCAATCCGCGATGGTTCTCGGCGCTCGGCGGATGGGAGATCGAGAAGAACATTCCCCACTTCGTGCGCTTCGCGGGGCTCGCCGGCGAGCGCTACGGCGATCTGGTGGACCTCTGGATCACGATCAACGAGCCCGAGGTGCTGGCGTTCCGCGCCTACGATGAAGGCGCCTGGCCACCGGGGGTGAAGGATCGCTCCCGCGCGCTCGTCGTCATCGCGAACCTCCTCGAGGCGCACGGGCTCGCCTCCGCCGCGCTGCGGCAGACCGATCGCGTCGACGCGGACGGGGACGGCAAACCTGCGCTCATCGGTGTCGCGAAGCACTGGGTCCTGCTCGAGCCGCTCCACTCCTGGTTCCCTCTCGAGCGCATTTCGGCCGCGATCCAGAACGGCGTGTTCAACCTCGCGGTCGCGCGAGCGCTCAGCGGCCACGACATCGAGCTCTCAATCCCGGGCGCGCGCTCCGTGCGGCGGCGAGTTGAGGCGCTGCGGGGATCTTCGGATTTCATCGGCGTGAACTACTACGCGCGGTGGATGGTGAGTTTCTTCGGCAAGGAGCCGAGGGTCGCGCGGCGGGGGGCCGAGGTCAGCGATCTGGGATGGGAGTTCTATCCCCAGGGACTGGAGAAGGCGCTGGTGGGCTGCGCCTCCCTGGGTCTCCCACTCTATGTCACCGAGAACGGAATCGCGGACGCCGCGGACCGCCTCCGCCCGGCGTTCCTCCGCGAGAGCCTGGCCGCGATGGATCGCGCGCGTGCGCGGGGCGCGGACGTGCGGGGTTACTTCCACTGGTCGCTTCTCGACAACTTCGAATGGAACGACGGCTTTCACGGGAAATTCGGTCTCTGCAAGGTCGACTTCGAGAAAGTGGATCTCCCCCGCATCCCTCGGCTCAGCGCTCACGTGTTCGCCGAGGAGATCGGCCGCCGCCGATAGGTGGCCAGCCGGGATTTACATTCGCACCCCCCTCGAATCGGCTCTTTCGGTACCGGGGAAAACCCCTACAAGTCTCTCGCGCGCCTCGTTACCACCCGCCGTTCCAAGCCTTTGAGATGACAGCGTTGAGGAGTCGGGGGCGGCACGAGGGATGCAACCCATTGGGCCGCGATGGGGGCGAATCGTACGGACCATGGAAGAACCACGCTACAACAAGGAGCTGTTCTCATGAGACTGCCAGCGGAGAGAGGGGTTCGATTCAATCGGACCCCTCTTTTCCCTTCCCGGCTCCAAAGTGTGACGGGGAGTCACAGGCGTGCCGTGAGCCGCACAGGGGATGGCTGCCGGAAAGACTCTGGCCGCTTGTAACACGCGCTCCCCTATGGAACTACGCGGCTTGCGGAGACCCTGACCTTGGCATGCGCGTTGCTTTCACTGACATGTGGAGATGTGCCGAAGGGCACGAGGAAGTCCCCCAAGAGGAGGAACGCCATGAGTCGCAATCTCGTCTGGGTCGCGTGTCTGGTGATGACGCTCGCGCTGGGCGCCATGCCTTCCAAGGCGAGCGCGCACACGGACGTTTCGATCGATCTTCGCATCGGTGATCCGTATCACGGGCCCAGGATGGTGTTCCGGCAGGAGCCGGACATCGTGGTGGTGCCCGGAACGCGGGTCTACTACGTGCGCGATTACGACTACGATCTCTATCGGTACGGCGGCTTCTGGTACTACAACTACGACGGCGGCTGGTATCGCGCGCGCCGCTACAACGGGCCGTTCACGTACGTGGGCTACCGCGCGGTTCCCCGCGATATCGCCTACGTGCCGGTGCGCTACCGCCGTCACTGGCGTGCGTACGACGAGGGTCCGCGCCGCTCCTACAAAGAGGACCGTAGACAGGAGCGCCGAGAGGATCGCGGCTGGAACGGCGGCGATGACCGAGGCAAGGGCAACAAGCACGGACGCGGTCACGGACACGGACACGACGGCGACAACTGATTACCGGCGCGATCGCAACTACGATCGCAGGAACCGGGGTCGCTACAACGACGATCCCAACTATCGCGATCCCAACAACGATCCGAATCGCGATTGACGTAATCGCTGACGCGCGGAGTAACGCGAAGGATCAGGGGCCCGGAAACGGGCCCCTTTTCTTTTGCCCTCGCGCGCCTCTAGCCCGCCCGCTTCCGGTTCACGAGCCAGAGCCCGAAGAGAGTGATCGCGCCACCGATCATCGTCCCCCCGCGCACCGCCTCTCCCAGAACCGCCGCCGCCACAGCGACCGTGATGAGCGGCTCGAGGTAGAGGAACGCTCCCACACGCCAGGCTGGAATGCGCTCGAGCGCGTCGTACCAGAACACGTACGCCACCCCGGAGCAGAGAAACCCCAGGAAGAGAAGTGCTACCCATCCTGAGAGCGTCAGGTGCCCGAGACCGTGGAAGCCCGACGCCGCGAAGAGCACGGTGGTGAGGAGCCACCCCAGGAGCATGACGTAGAACATCATGAGCGCCGCCGGGTGGCGCTTGAGCCCGCGGCGGGAGATCACGGAGACCACCGCCCAGTTCAGGGCACTGATGAGAATGAGCGTGTCTCCGGGCGTGCCGCCCCACCCGATGGCGATCGCTCGGGGATCGCCCTTGGCGACGATCAGGAGAACGCCGAACGCGGCGACGAGAATGCCGAGGATTCCGAGGAGCCCCAGCTTCTCGCGCAGGAAGAGCCGTCCCAGGATGGCGATGAAGAGCGGGCTCGTGGCGACGATCCAACCGGTCGTGGTGGCCTGCGCCGTGAGGAGGCCGTTGGACTGGAGCCACTGGTGGAACGTGATGGCGAGGAACCCGAGCAGGAGGAAGTAGCCGAAATCGCCCCGCGAGATGGGACGGAGCTGGCGCCGCGCGAGAACGAAGACGCCCAGCACGGGAAGGCCGAGAGCGAACCGGGCCCAGACCAGCGCCACCGGCGACATCTCGCGGAGCGCGATCTTGGTCGCCACGAAGGATGCTCCCCAGAACGTGACCGCGAGAGCGGCCTTGAGGAGGCTTCCCGCGTGCCCGGAAGCCCTGGCGCCCGGAAGTCCTGCGTTCACGTAACCGTCAAAAAAGCGGTACGATCGCGGTTGAAGGGGGGTATCGCATGACCCAGACGCAGCTACTCAAGAGGATCCAACGCGCCCACTGGCGCTCCCTCCAGAAGGCGGTGCGCCGCGCCTACCAGGAGGGATTCACCGCGGGGCTGGTCCGTGCCCACGGGGCCGGACGGCGAGGCCGCACCATCCGGGCCGACGCCCGGATCGAGGGGCTCCTGCGCCGCATCGAGCGCCATTTCGGGCTCAACCGCTACGCCTTCGAGGTGCGTGTCGTGCACGCGGGGTCGGGGAGGAGGATTCCCGCCCGGGACCTCCTGGTGAAGTACCTCATGGACGAGAAGCCCTCCCGCGATTCAAGAAAATCCTGACGGTGTTCGACGCGGTGTTCGCGGTCACGAGATCCGGCGCGCCGTCCCGGTTCAGATCGCCCACCGCAATGCACTGAGGGGATCGTCCCGTCGCGATCTGGATCCCGCGCAAGAAATCTCCGTCCCCTGTTCCCGCCGCGATCGAGACCGTGCTGGTGCCCAGATCCGCGGTCGCGAGATCCGCGTGTCCGTCTCCATTCAGGTCCACGACCGCGAGGCCGTAGGGTTGCGCCGCGGTCTTCACGTCGCGCCGGCGCCGGAACGCCCCGCTTCCGGTCCCCAGGAAGACCGAGACCGAGCTCGAGGCGAGGCAGGAGACCGCCAGGTCGGGCAGCGTGTCCGCGTCGATCCATCCCCACTGCACGGAATAGGGAGAGTGACCGGTCGCATGATCTTTCCTTCGCCGAAACGTGCCGTCCCCGTTGCCGAGCAGGATCGATACGGCGTTCGAGTTGAAGCAAGCTACCGCGAGATCGGGCGATCCGTCCAGATCCAGATCCGCGATGGTGGCCGAGCGGGGGCCGTGCGCGGTCGCATACGAGACTCCGGGCTTGAAGGAGCCATCGCCCCGTCCCAGAAGAACGGTGACCTGGTTCAGGTTCAGATTCGACGCGACCAGGTCCAGGCTTCCGTCGCCGTCGAGATCGCCGAGCGCCACCGAGTAGGCGCCGCCTCCGACTTCCAGATCATGTCTCTCGGTGAACCCGCCGTTGCCGTCACCCAGGAGCTCGGTCACCTGTCCCGATCCCTCGCTCGCCACGGCGAGATCGGCGTGGCCATCCTGGTTCAGGTCTCCGATGGCTACCGTGTAGGGAAGGAACGCGGCGGGAAACTCGCGGCGATGCTTGAAGGTGCCGTCCCCGTTGCCCAGCAGCACCGAGACCGAGTTCGAGCCGTAGTTCGCCACGGCGAGGTCGGGGATGGAGTCGGCATCGAGGAGGCCGATCGCGACCGAGCAGGGATAGTTTCCGGCCTGCTCGTCCGAGATGACGGGGAATCGGATTTCGGTTGGCTGCCCCGGCGGCGCCGCGGCGCGATCGCCGGCGCGCTGGAAGAGGCTGTCGGGATAGGCCATCGCGACGGCGCACGCGGCGAACGCGACGGCCGCCGTCACTCGAAGATCGAATCCTGTCAGGTCAGCGGCCGGAGGATCTGGCTGAAGCGCGGCCAGTTTCTCTCTCCGTCCCAGGAGAAGTAGCGGAAAATCGCCTTGCCCTTCACCAGATCGACCGAGAGCGGTCCCCAGAAGCGGCTGTCCAGGCTGTTGTCGCGGTTGTCCCCCATCATGAAGATCTTCCCCTTCGGGATGGTGATGGGCCCGAAGTTGTCGCGGGGGCTCATGTCGCCCGGAATGACCCGATCGTCCTCGTGGATGACGTAGGGCTCGTTCTGCTTCTTGCCGTCGACGTACAGGACTTTGTTTCGAACAGCGACCGTCTGCCCCTCGACCGCGACGCATCGCTTGATGAAGTCCTTCCTCAGGTCGACCGGATACCGGAAGACGATGATGTCGCCGGGATGCGGCTTGCGGAATCCGGGAAAGCGATGGTGGAGGAGGTGCATCCCGCCCATGCCCAGGTCGATCTCCGGCCCGTAGAGCATCTTGTTGATGTAGATGTAGTCCCCCACGAGCAGGGTCTTCTCCATCGAACCGCTCGGGATCTGATATGCCTGCGCCACCATGCCGCGAAAGACGAGCACGGCCAGGATTCCGATGGTGAGCGACTTGACCCAGCTTCGGACCTCGGACTTCCCTTTCCCGTTCCTTGCCTGCTTCTTCGGCTCCTGCCTTTGTTTTTTCGTGGCCATCTCAGGACTCCATAGCTTTCGCGGCGACGCGAGGTGTCGAATCGGTTTCCCGGACGCTTCCGGCCGAGGCCGGTCGTCTCGCTCGGGAATCTTCCATGGTTCCCTCACCGCCCCATCCGGCCTGGGCGTTCCACCAGTTCTCCAGCCTCGGCCCGGCCCAGTACGAGAAGAACGTGAGCACGAAGCCGGCCAGGATGTCGACGACCCAGTGGTGCCTCAAGTATACCGTGCCCAGGATGAGCCCTGAGGCAAATGGCATCTGGAACCAGGCGAACCAGCGGAGGTGCCGCCACGCCAGGAGGACCGCCAGGAGCGCGACCGCGCAATGGAGCGAGGGAAAGGCGCCATGGGCCGTCAAAGGCACGGCCGCCGTGGCGGAGCGGGTGAGGTCGAGAAAGGCGAGCCCGTGGAGAGGCACGTTGTAGGCCCCGGGGATGAAGAGGCGCGGAGCCGACGCGGGCCATACGACGTATCCGATGTAGCCCAGATAGATACACAGGACCACCGAGACCATGGTGGCGCGAAAGGCCCGGAAGTCCTTCTTCAGATAGAGCAACAGGCCGAGGAGCGGGGCCAAGACGTAGAAGAGCCAGTAACAGACCGTGAAGTAGTCGGTGAGGAGCGGATGGATGAAGCGCTCGGCCCAGATGGTCGGCTCGAATCCAAGGAGCGCCACGTCCCACCGGTAGAGTGCTCCGGTGATGTCCGGCGCGTGATAGAAGCGGATCAGATCGTGGAGGTTGACGTAGAGGTTCGCGCAGAGGACGAAGGGCATCGAGTCGCGCACGAACGTCCAGTGCGGCTTCACGCGGGCGACCCACACGAAGAACGCCGAGGAGCCGAGGAGCACGAGGAGCCGCGGAAAAGCGCCCGGATAGGACGCCGCGGGGCCGGTAAGGGGCTCCCAGTGCGCGCCGCTCATCAGGGCCAGCGTGTACGCCACGGGAAGGAAGAAGAGAAGCGCCATGAGCTCCTCCGGCCGCCACGCGAACACCGCGCGCCGCCACCAGCTCACCCGCTTGCTCACGCGGTCACCTCGGTCTCGCGCGCCTCGACCGCTTTCGCCGAGACGGCGACCGCGGTCAGGCGGACTCGGGCGTCCACCGCCACGCAGGGAGCCTCTCCCGGGAACACGACCACGGGATTCAGATCCAGCTCCGCCACCTCCTCCTGATCGCACGCGAGCCGCGAAACCCGGTGGATGAGGTCGAGGAGCGAGGGCAGGTTCGATTTGGGTGCGTTGCGATAGCCGTCCAGGATCCGGAACCCCCGGATCTCGCGCACCATCTCCTCCGCGTCGCGATCCGTGAGGGGCGCCACGCGCAGCGAGACGTCATGCAGAAGCTCCACGGCAACGCCGCCGAGGCCGAAGAGCATGACCGGGCCGAAGGAGGGATCGCGCGTCATGCCCACGATCGTCTCCACGCCTCCGACGACCATGCGCTCCACGGTGACGCCCTGGAATCGCGCGCTGGGATTGGATCGGGCGAGTGCCTGTCGGATCTCGTCGAAGGCACGCGCCGCGTCCTCGTCGGTCTTGAGATCCAGCCTCACGCCCTGGACGTCGGTCTTGTGGACGACGTCCGGCGAACGAACCTTCATGGCCACGGGGAAGCCGATGCTCCTCGCGACCATGGCCGCCTCGCCGCGGTTCGTGGCGGTGCGGGCCCCGCTGGTGCGGATACCGTACGCGCGCAGAAGCTCCTCCACGTGATCGGAGGTCATCCAGCGGGACTCGCCCGGCTTCGCACCCTCGAGCGCCTTCGTCACCGCCTCGCGCGCGCGCGCCTGGTTCAGGTCGGCAATCTCCGGAACGGATCCCGCCGGCTTCTTCCGCCACATGCCGTAGGCGACCGCGCGGGCCAGGGTCCGGGCCGCGGCTTCGGGGAAGGCATAGGAGGGAATGTGCCCCTCTTGAAGGGAGCGCAGGCTCTCCGGCACCCCATGGCTTCCCATGAAGCAGGAGAGGACCGGCGTCTTGCTGCCGACCGCTCCGGCGAGGATGGCGTTCGCGACCTCCTGCGCGCCCGTCACGAGCGGCGGCACGAAGATCACGATGACCGCGTTCACGTTCTTGTCCGTGACCAGGAGCCCAAGGGCGCGCTGGTAGGAGGACGCGTCGGCGGACGCGATCATGTCCACGGGATTCCGGACGCTCGCGGCAGGAGGCAGGAATTCCTTGAGTGCCTTCACCGTTTTCTGCTCCAGCTTCGCGAGGACCAGCCCCGCCGATTCGCACGCGTCGGTTGCCATGATGCCGGGCCCGCCCGCGTTCGTGAGGATCGCGACGCCGGGTCCCGTGGGCACCGGCTGGGAGCTCAGGAGCAGGGCCGTGTCGAAGAGCTCCTCGATCGTGTCGGTGCGGATGACGCCGCTCTGGCGGAAGAGCGCGTTCACGGCGGCGTCCGAGCCCGCCAGCGCCCCGGTGTGCGATGTGGCCGCGCGGGAGCCGCCGGCCGTGCGCCCGCTCTTCACCGCGATGATGGGCTTCTTGCGCGCGACGCGCCGCGCGAGCTGCGTGAACTTGCGCGGGTTCCCGAACGATTCGAGATACAGCAAGATCAGGTCGGTGCCGGGATCGCGCTCCCAGTACTCGATCAGGTCGTTTCCCGAGACCTCCGCCTTGTTCCCCACGCTCACGAACTGCGATATGCCCAGGTTCAGCCGGCGCGCGTAGTCCAGGATCGCAAGCCCGAGCGCGCCGCTCTGCGAGGAGAACGCCACGCGTCCCGGAGGCGGCGAGACCGGTGCGAAGGTCGCGTTCATGGAGACGCCCGCGTCGGTGTTCACGACCCCGAGGCAGTTGGGCCCGACGAGCCGCATGCCGTACCGGCGCGCGACCTCGACGAGCGCACGCTCCAGCTTGAGACCCTCGTCTCCCGTCTCCTTGAAGCCCGCGCTGATCACGATCAGCGCCTTGACGCCCTTTTCCCCACAGGCCCGCGCCGCTTCCACCACTTGTTCGGCCGGGATCACGATGACGGCCAGATCCACCTCGCCCGGCACCGAAGTGATGCCGGGATACGCGGCGATGGACTGGACGAAGGAGGCGTTCGGATTGACCGGATAGACCGGTCCCTGGAAGCCCTGCTCGATCAGATTGCGGAGGATGGCTCCCCCGATCGAGTCACGCCGGCGGGAAGCGCCGATGACCGCGACCGACCGGGGCCGGAGAAGCGATTCGAGGTTCCCCATCCGCTACGCCGGAACTCCGGCCTTGCGACGGATCTCCTCGATGCGGCGGGCCAGGTTGATGTCCTTTTCGGTGAGGCCTCCCTGATCGTGCGTGGTCAGCGCGATGGTCACGTTCTTGTAGCGGATATCGATGTCGGGGTGATGGTTCGCGAGCTCAGCGAGGTGCGCCACGGCGTTCACGAACACGATCGCCTCGGCAAAGGTATCGTGGGGGTACGTTCTTCGGATCTCATTGCCCTGGAGCTTCCAGCCGGGCAGCTGGCTCATGGCGCGATCGATTTCTTCCTGGGGCAGTTTCGGCATGGAAACCTCCTACCAGCGGCCCAGAAGGCCGGGATCGGGCATCATCTCAGGGGTCCACTGCTCGGCCAGGATCTCCACCTCGGAGGGCTTCCCCGTCACGGTGGTGACCGCCTCTTTCACCTGCGCGATGATCTGCGGCGCGTACGGGCAGAAGGGGGTCGTGAGGAGCATGCGAACCACGTTCGGCTCCACGCTCTGGTCGATCTCGCGCACGAGCCCCAGCTCGATGATGCTCAGGCTGATTTCGGGATCGACTACCTGCTCCAGCGCGGTGCGGATTTCTTCGTCGGTTGCCATACCTTGGGTACCTCGTTGTCGATGCCTGGCGCGGCCCCGCGCGCCTTGGCTAGTCCGGAAGTCCGATGTAGAGCTCGTTCCCCTCGATGCGCACCGGATACGAATCCACCGGCGTCACGGCCGGAAGCGTGAGTGCCTCTCCGGTCCGGATGTCGAACCGGGCGCCGTGCCGTGGACAGATGATCTCATGGTCCTCCAGCTCCCCTTCCGCCAGCGGCCCCCCGTCGTGCGTACAGATGTCGTCGATGGCATAGAACCCGCCCTCGACGCGGAACACCGCGATCTTCCGGTCCTCCACGTCGAAGACCTCCGCCCGCCCTTCCGACACGTCGCTCGCCTTGCCGACGCGCACGAACCGCGCGGTGGTCGGATCCGTCATTCGTCCTCTTCCCCCGGCCAGTTCTGCTGCACGCCGTAGATTCCCACCTTGAGGGTCTTCAAGGCGAGCAAGGCGCACTTGAGCCGGACCGGGCCCAACTCGATCCCTAGCATATCCAAAACGTCGTCCCGATTGATCTGTTTTACCTCATCGAGGGTTTTCCCCTCGATCGCCTCGGTGAGCATGGAGGCCGCGGCGCGGCTGATGGAGCAGCCCTTGCCGCTGAAAC
>DASQAV010000023.1:0-10662 GCA_035635575.1 Candidatus Dormiibacterota bacterium
CGCAACGGAGCCAGGGCTCAATCAATCGGTTACCTCGGTTTCGGCGCCCGAGCAGTTCCTGAATTCGGCCCAGCAGGAGCATCGCGAGCTCATCCTGGACGGACGCCCGACCCCCATCGAATGGAACATCGCGGGCCCCCCGGCCTACGTGCTCATGCACGGGATCGGGGGCGGGCGTGACCTCCTCCTCGCCATGCGAAGTGTCTGGACCTACGACCGGTTCGGCGCGCCTGTAGCGGTGTACTTCCTCTTCCAGTGGCCCGACGGGACGCCCAGCTTTCTGGATCATCCCATCGTGAACGACTCGGTCGACATCCTCGATGACCTGGGCAATCTGCTGGTGGATTGCCGCGCCAGGACGGACACCCTTGGCAACATCATTCCAGGGAATGATGCCCTGATCCGTCCCACCTCGTGGCACCGGTCTCCCATCGAGGAAGACCAGATGACGGTCGAGATCTTCTCGGACTCCCTGGGCAGCTATCCCGCCGACGACTGGCGCTGGGGCGCGGGGACGACGGATCCGTGTTTCTCCTCCTCCACGATCGAGTTCCAGAACGCGGGTCCCGACGGCGACAGCCGCGGACAGTTCACTCACCCGGTGGCCGGATTCATGGAGGACCGGTACGATATCGGGAACGGTCCGGTTCGGGATCAGGGGCGGATCACGTACCAGTACAACTACACGCAGTATTCCAACGGGGTCGTGCCCGATTCGATCGCCTCGAAGGGATTTCGCGACACCAGGCTCAACCGCGGGAAACCGACCTCCTACGTCGTCTGGAGCTACGTGGCGAAGCGGCTCACCGAATGCGACAGCCTGAACCCGATTCGTATCGACGACAGCTCCGTCCGCGACAAGACCTGGAATCCAGGCGACTACGTTCCAAGCTGGAAGCTGATCTTCCCCACGGAGAGCCAGCTTGACGTGCTCGCCCGTGGTAACTGGCTTGCGGGTAAATGGAATCTGGAGGTTCGCCGGAATTTGACAACCGTGGACAGCCTGACCATCGGCTTGCCGCCTCGACCGGATGACGTCCAGCTCGTCGCGGGGCGTCACTACAAGGTGCGCGTCACGGTCTACGACGCGTCCTCCACCAAGGGCAGCCAATCCATCCTTCTTCCGTTCTACCTGAAGCCACGATGACCGGGGAGCCTCCACGCATGATTGCCTCGAGACGCCTCCATCCCTTTCCCGGGCTTGGCCGCGCCGCGGCGGCGACGATCGCCTCGGTCCTTGTCGTGTGGGCGGATCCCGCCGTCGCCCAGGCGCAGATCTCCGAGGCCTGGACGCGCGCCTCGACCGTGGACGTCGAGGCGCGAAGCATCTCCGCGCGCGTGAACGGAATGGGCGGGATGAATACGGCGGTCGAGGACGCTCAGGACAGGATCAATCCGTACGCTTTCTCCGACAATCCCGCCGGGCTCCTGGCGGATCAGGATTCCTCCACCATCGAGGAGTCCTCCCTGTACGAGCAGTTCCATGACGCCTATTCCGGAACGCCGCAGAGCGTCATTCAGCGGCGGAGCGGGCTGGTCGCATCGATGCGGATGAACCGCGAATGGGTGCTGGGGCTGGAGGGGATCTACGGCGGTGTCAACGCCAGCCGGCACGATCTCTCTCCCTCTCCGGACAATTCGCGTTTCCTGCGCGACTTCGACCTCATGTTCCCCTCGGGGCTCGCGCCCGCCACGGCCGACAATCACCTCGGGGCGAGCGTGACCATGCCGGGCGTGGGCGTCACCTACGGCCGCAAATTCATGAAGAAGGTCACGCTCGCGGGGAGGTTCCGCTACCGGCGCGAGAGCGAATCCCGGAACGTCGTGAATCCCTACGAGGTCAATCTCAAGTCCAGCCAGCTCTCCATGACGGGGGGAGCTCTGGTGACTCCCCGGCTCGGTCCGCTCGCGCTCACCGTCGCGACCTCCGCGGGATGGCTGGGGCATCACGTGCGCGGGTCGAGCCAGGGTCCCTTCAACGAAGACCACTACGACTGGAACCGTCCGGAGGTGAGCTACAACGCGCAGCTCGGGATTCGATACCAAGGCTGGATCCGAGGGATCGTCGACGGGCGGCACCGTTCCTACGACGGCGAGGAGATCGCCGAGGTCAACTGGGCGGCCCAGTATTTCCTGAATCCGCTTCCGCTCAACATCATCAATCCAAGCGAAACGGTGTTCAAGATGAAGTGGTCTTCGCAGCTGAGCGGACTCCGGAGGAACGAGGTCGCGTCGCGCTGGATGATCGACATCCCCGGGACGCCGGCGCACGTGGGCGCGCGCTACCGCCACTACCGGGAGCTGGAGTGGATCCACCCCAACCCCGACGTCCTCCAGTCGACGCGCCCGCTCGACGTGCGTCGTCTCGGCACGCAGACGGACGGCGGGATTTCGCTGGATCTGCCGGGCGGCCGCGGGCTCGTGGCGACCGAGGTGCAGTTCGCCAAGGAGACGCGCACCGACTTCACCGGAGCCTATCCGGAGATCCTGAGCTCGGAGCTCTCCTACCACTTCGGCGGCGAATACCGCGTGTTCTCCGCCCTTCCGGTGCGCGCCGGCGTGGCCATGGTGCGCCGCGATCCCGACGAGCATGACGCCTACCCCGTGCTCAAGGGCGCGCGCCTCTCGGCCGGCGTCGGCTACTTCTGGGACTTTCTCGGCACGCAGATCGACGCCGCGTATTCGCACGAGCACGTGAGACACAATCCGAACGATCCCAGTCTGGAAATCTCGCGGAGCGATCAGGCGTCCATCGTGTTTCGCTACCTCTTCTGAGCGCGGTCCCAAGAACGGGCGCATGAAAGACCTCGCCCGGCTCGCGATCGACACCGCGCAGGCCCGCGGAGCGTCCTACGCGGACGCGCGTGCGATCGAGCTCACCCGCGAAGACATCCAGGTGAAGAACGGCGAGGTGGGAGGGCTGGACCTCGGCGCCTCGGCGGGAATCGGCGTTCGCGTCCTCGTGCAGGGCGCGTGGGGGTTCTCGGCCACCGACGACCTGACGAAGGACGGAATCGAGCGCTGCGCGGCCAGCGCGGTCTCGATCGGCCGCGCCAGCGCGAGCCTGGAGCACGATGCGGTGCGCCTGGCTCCCGAGCCCGGACACCGCGCGGTCTGGGCGTCGCAGTGCGCCAAGGATCCCTTCCAGGTTTCCCTCGAGACGAAGCTGGATCTCCTGTTCCGGATCGACTCCGAGATGCGCGCGGTCCAGGGCGTCAAGAACGCCGAATCCTTCCTCTCCTTTCAGCGGAAGCACCAGTATTTCCTGAGCACCGAAGGCGCCGACATCGAGCAGACGCTGACGCGGTCAGGCGGGGGTTTCTCGGCAACGGCGGTTTCGCCGGACGACGTGCAGCGCCGGAGCTTCCCGCAGGCCGAAGGGTTCCATCAGGCGCTCGGCTACGAGTTCATCGAGGCCACGCCCTACGTCCAGAACGCGCGCCGGATCGCCGAGGAGTCGGTCGCGCTCCTGACCGCGGAGCAGTGTCCGGCGGGGGAGCGGGACATCATCCTCGAGGGCTCCCAGCTCGCGCTCCAGATCCACGAATCGGTGGGGCATCCGACCGAGCTCGACCGCGTGCTCGGCATGGAAGCGAACTACGCGGGCACGAGCTTTCTCACCCTCGAGAAGCAGGGCAAGCTCCAGTTTGGATCCAGGCTCGTGAACCTGGTCGCCGACGCCACGCTGCCCCATGCGCTCGCCACGTTCGGCTTCGACGACGACGGCGTGCAGGCGCAGCGGTGGCCCATCGTGCGGGACGGTCTCTTCGTGGGCTATCTCACGTCGCGCGAGCTGGCGCATCGTGTCGGGGAGGATCGCAGCAAGGGCTGCGTCCGCTCGGACGGATGGTTCCACATTCCCATGATCCGCATGGTGAACCTGAGCCTCATGCCGGGGTCGGGGTCGCTCGAGGATCTTCTCGCGGACACCGGCGACGGGCTCCTCATGGAGACCAATCGGAGCTGGAGCATCGATCAGCTTCGCTACAACTTCCAGTTCAAGACCGAGCTGGCCTGGGAGATCCGGAAAGGAAAGCGCGTCCGGATGCTCAAGAATCCCACGTATCAAGGCATCACGACCGGATTCTGGAACTCGTGCGATTTCATCTGCGGCCCGGAGGAGTGGAAGCCGTGGGGGGTCACGAACTGCGGCAAGGGCCAGCCGGGTCAGGTCGCCGAGATCACGCACGGAGCCGCGCCCGCGCGCTTCCGCAAGGTGACGGTCGGCGTGGGATACGAGGACTGAGTGCAGAAGCAAGAGGCGAAGGCCATCCTGGATCGGGCGATCTCGCTGGCGCGCGGAGCGGAGATCGAGGTCATGCTCGGAGGCGGCACGGACGCCCTGACGCGTTTCGCCAACAACGAGATCACCCAGAACGTGGAGGAGCGCCGCTACCTCCTGTCCGTCCGCATCCTCCAGGGGAAGCGCACCGGCCGCGCGACGGGGAACGACCTGAGCGAGAAGGGGATCGCGCGCCTGATCGAGCGGGCCGCGGAGGCCACGCGCCACCAGCCCGAGATTCCGGACCTCCTCCCGCTCCCGGGGCCGCAACGCTACCGCCAGGTCGACGCGCTCGATCCGGAAACCGAGAGCCTGGGTGCCGACGCGCGAGCGCGCGAGGTGGGGAAGGCGGTCGCGAGGTGCCGCGAGGCGGGGCTCGAGGGAGCCGGGATCTACGAGGTCCGGGCCGGCACCATCGGCGACTACGGCGAGATCGGTCCCCTCGCCATCGCGAACTCGCGCGGTCTCTTCGCTTATCACATGGGCACCTCGGCGGAATTCCTCGTCTCCGCGCTCGATGGCATGGCTTCCGGGTGGGCCGGCTACGAGTCCCACAGCGTCCGTGGCGTGGACGGAAGCGCCCTCTCCAAGCGTGCGGTGGAGAAGGCGGCGCGTTCGCGAGGGCCGAAAGCGTGGGATCCCGGCCGCTACACCGTGGTCCTCGAGCCCGCGGCGGTGGCGGACCTCTTGCAAGACATGTCCTGGATCTCCTTCGGGGCGCTTCTCGTCCAGGAGGGGCGCAGCTTCCTCTCGGGGAAGATCGGCCAGAAAGTGATGGGCGAGAACATCACCCTTAGCGACGACCCGTTCCATCCGCTCCACCGCGGGAGCCCCTTCGACGCGGAGGGGATGCCCACGGTGCCCACGACGATCCTGTCGCGCGGCGTGGCGAAGAGCGCCGTGTACGACCGGCAGACCGCCGCGAAGGAAGGGCGCGAGAGCACCGGGCACGGGCTTCCGGTGCCGAACACCTACGGTCCCATCGCGCGGCACCTCGTCCTCGAGGGGGGCACGGGCGGTGTGGAGGATCTGATCCGCCGGGTGGATCGCGGGCTCCTCGTGACGCGCGTCTGGTACACCAACGTCGTGGACCCCAAGACGGTGACCCTGACGGGAATGACGCGCGACGGGCTCTTCGCGATCGAGAAAGGGAAGGTGACGCACGGCGTTCGGAATTTTCGATTCAACCAGAGCGTCGTCGAGATGCTGAACCAGGTGGAGGCGATGTCGGCGCAGGAGGCCGCCGGGGGCGTGGTCTGCCCCGGTCTCCTGGTCCACGGCTTCCAGATGTCCAGCGCGACCGAATTCTGAAAATAATGTTTGCGCGGTCCGAAGGGACCTCCCTATAATCCGTGGCCAGGCGGTGGTAACGCGCCGCTATCCCTCCCCCCGCGATGGAAGCAGTCCCCCCTCAGCAACTTATCGCCGGCTGTGAGATACGCTTGACACATTCCGACACCGGAAAACGAAGGCCCCCGAATCGGACAAGCGGGCGTCTCGCAACGAATTGGCTTGACGCTAGCCCCCAAAGGCGGCATAAAGATAGCCGGTTTCTGCTGACACCCCCGATCCAGAAAGGAGCGTCTCCAGTTATGTCTGGCCAGCCAGGCCGTCACGGGCTTCTGACGGTGCTCGCACCGACCGTCGCGCTCCTCCTCGGCCTCTTCTCGCTCGGACCCATGACCGCATCCGCGCAGGCGCAGACGGGCTCGATCATGGGCAAGATCACGGATGAAAGCGGGGTTGGGGTGCCGTACGCGAATGTGATCCTCAAAGGCACCCAGCTCGGCGGGCGCGCGAACGCGGAAGGAAAATTCACGATCCTCAAGGTCCCGGTGGGGACCTACACGATGGCGACCAAGATGATGGGCTACGGCTCCGCCGAGAAGCCCATCCAGGTGAACGCCAACCAGACCACCATGGTGGATTTCCAGATCTCGGAGCAGGCGGTGAAGATGAAGGCGGTCGACGTCAAAGGGGACGTGAAGATCGCCATCCGCAAGAAGGACAGCTCCACCAAGCAGATCGTCACCGCCGAGGATCTCCGCTCGCTTCCGGTGGACAACTACAAGGAAGCGATCGGCCTCAAGGCCGGCGTCATCAGCCAGGGAGGTGAGCTTCACTTCCGCGGGGGCCGAGGGGACGAGGTGCTCACGATCGTGAACGGGATCGCGAGCCGCAACCCGCTCCGCGCCGAGGGCGTGGATCTCGGGCTCCTGGCGGTGTCCTCCAGCGAGCAGGTGCTCGGTGGAATGGACGCCCAGTACGGGAACGCCCTCTCCGGGGTCATCAACCTCACGACCCGTGAGGGAGGGGACAAGTTCGGCGGCGAGATCCGGTACTTCACCGACCGCTACGGCGAGGCGGACAAGAGCTTCAATAATTTCGAGCGGCTCAGCACGGGATTCGGCGGGCCGTTCCTGTTTCCAAAGACGAACTACTTCATCTCGTTCGAAGGCACCTACTCCGACACCTACCTCCGGAATGTCGCCGCGCACCAGGAGCACCGGTTCCTGGACTTCATCCGGCTGGGGAACCGCCAGTCGAACAGCGCGAAGCTCTCCAGCAAGCTGACCTTCAAGCTGACGCCGAACGAGAAGCTGAATTTCGAGATCATCAAGAACCGCTCGCTCGATGGCGAGTTCCAGAACCGCTGGAATCGTCAGGGCTGGGTGCAGGTCCGGCAGGACTCCACCGCGCCGACGGACGGGAACGTGACGCAGCGGTACGGCGCCTGGTCCTACTTCCAGGTGGATTCCACCTACGTCCCCATGAACACGGCGGAGCACCTTCCGGTCACGAACGAGGACTATCTCCAGACCGCGATCACGTGGAAGCACACGCTGGGCGTGGGCACGATCTACAACCTTCGCGCCTCGCGACAGACCTGGCAGACATCACGCGACGTGCTCGACCGGATGCCCTGGGAGTACCAGCAGCTGCCGAACAACTACTATGACCCCCAGAACCGGCTGGATGGAGCCTACTACGTCACGAACGGTGACTACCCCTTCTACGAGAACAAGCGGACGACCACGTACACGATGAACGGCGATTTCTCGAAGAAGATTGGAAGCCACAACTTCATGGCGGGCGGCGACATCAACTACAACGATTTCGGATTCCTGCGCACCAACTACCCGAACATCCTCACGGGCACCGGCCTCTACGGGGCGGATCGCGACGAATTCCGCGCCTACAATCCGGAAGGGTCCGGCTTCGTCCAGGATCGCTGGGAATACGAGGGCATGGTGTTGAACGCCGGGGTGCGGTACGACGAGTTCTCGGTGGGGAACCAGATCGCGTCGTCCCAGGTCCTGAACCGCGTCAAGACGCAGATCAGCCCCCGCATCGGGATCGCCTACCCGATCTCGGATCGCGACGTCATGAGCTTCCACTATGGGCGTCTCTTCCAGGTGCCGGATCGCCAGTACATCTACCAGGGACGCCTCGTCTCGGCGACGGCGCGCGGGAACCCGAACCTCGAGCCCCAGACCACGATCAGCTACCAGCTGGGCGTGCAGCACCTCTTCAGCAAGGACATCTACGGCCAGTTCGGCGTCTACTTCAAAGACATCTTCGGGCTCCTCACGACCGTGGACCAGGAGATTCCCGGGTTCGCGATCACCGTGCCCACCTACGTGAACGCGGACTACGCGTCCTCACGAGGGATGGAAGTGACGCTGATCAAGCGGTTCAGCCACGGGTTCGCCGGCGAGATCAACTACACGTACGGGAACTCCACCGGAACCGCGTCCGATCCCAACCGCGCGCTCTCGACCTCGGGAAATCTCCGCGACCAGTTCAAGCCGACGTCCGAGCAGCCGCTCACGTGGGACCAGAGGCACAACATCTCCGCGACGCTCAGCCTCGGAAACGAGAAGGACTGGCGCACCTCGTTCGTGTACCAGTTCGGATCCGGATTCCCCTACACGCCTCATGCGCGCGAAGAGCGCCGTCAGAATCCCGAGGACATCAACTCCCGCCGTCTTCCCTCGGTCTCCACGCTTTCGATGCAGGGCGAGCGGTTCTTCCGGGCGTGGGGCCAGAACCTCACGCTGTACGTGCAGGGCACGAACCTCCTCGACGCGGAGAACATCAGCGACCTCAGTCCGGACATCTGGCCCCCAGGGCAGATCAATGAGAGGTCCTACGTCATCTACTACACCGAGACCGGCCGGGCGGGTGGAGCCTTCCTCACCCAGGACCAGGACGGTGACGGCAGGGAAGATTGGTTTCCGGTGCACGATCCGCGGGTCTTCCAGCAGGGACGGACGATCCGGGCCGGGCTCGGAGTTCAGTTCTAGTGCCGGCAGTCTCCAGCCGGCAGATCGTGGAAGCAGCCGGGGCTGAGGTTCACACAAGGGGGCGGGTCTGATGAGCATGTGCCGTCGAACGGTGCTCACCTCGGCAGTCGTGGCCCTTTGGGCTGGGGTGTGCGCGTTCCACCAGCTTCCCCAGAATGAGATTGACGGGCCGCAGGGCCGGGACGGAATTCACCGGCTCTTTCGGTTGGATGGAAAGTTCGTCCACAACGTAGGGCGTCTCCAGCTCCAGATCACGAATTTCGGCGAGACGGGCAATCAGAGCAATCCCAGCCGGACCACCGTACCCTCCGCCGAGTGGCCCGCCGGATCGGGCAACGACTATCTCTTCGCCGCCGGTCTCTGGATCGGCGCCCTCGACGCGAGCGGCATTCCTCACGTCACGACCGCGACGTACGAGCGCGAATTCTCTCCGGACATCGCGCCGGTGAACGTCTGCGTCCCGCTGCCCATCGATCAGGTAGCGGACGTGCGCGAAAGCTACGAAGGGATTCCGGGCGGGAATCGGATCATCTCGTCGAGCGTGAACCCCGACGATGACGGGGACGGCCGCATCGACGAGGACTTCCTGAACGGGATCGATGACGACGGGGACGGCCTCTGCGACGAGGACTACTCCGCCATCGGCCAGCAGATGTTCGCCTCCGAATACAACGATTACCAGCCCACCACGCGGCAGCTCTTTCCGGAGCACGTGCCTCTCGGAATCAAGGTCCGGCAGACTTCCTACGCGTGGGCCACGCCGGGTCAGAACGACTTCGTGGGGATGGACTACAAGATCATCAATGTCAGCGGCAGGGCGCTGCGGAATGTGTACGTCGCCATCTTCGCGGACCTGGACATCGGAAACCGCGCGATCCGCGGCTACTTCACGGACGACGAGGCCGGACTCATCGACACGACCGTTCAGTACGTGGGTCCGACCGGCGACTTCGTGAAGCGCCGGATCCAGATCGGATACGGGTGGGACAACCCCGACGATCCCTCCCGCGTTCAGGACGCCAAGGGCGGGGACGTGCCGGGCTACATCGGGTGCATGTTCCTGAACCACACGACCGATCCCAGCGGCGCGAGCGCGCCGCGTCGCGTCGGAATCACCGCGTTCAAGTTCTTCTCCGGCTCCGCGTCCTTCGCGGCCGGCGGCGATCCCGAAAACGATGCCCAGCGCTACCTTCTCATGTCCGACCCGCAGCTCAACCCGGACGTGGTCGGCCAGATCGTTTCCGGCCGGCCCCTCGACTACCGAATCATCATGGCGACGGGTCCTTTCCGGTCCATCCCTCCCGATTCATCCCTGATCATTTCCGTGGCCTGGGTGATGGGTCTGGGGCGAGGACCGTCACAGTCCGGCGGTACCCTGATCGACAACGCCATCAACGCCCAGCAGGTGTTCGACGGCCTCTACACCGATCTGGACGGAAACGCGCTCACGGGTACGTGCGGAAAGGAAACGTGTCTTCTCGGCGGGGGGGTCGGCTCAGCGCGCTTCACCTACGTGATTCCGGAATCCTCACTCTGCCGGCTGCGCTTCCATGCAGACGTGAACACCGTATTCGCGGATGTTCCACCCTGGGACAACCTCACTCCGTGCAACCTCCAGCAGAACGGAAAGTACGTGTGCCAGGATAAACTCGGGGGGACCCTCGCGAACGGCGAAGCACACTGCGCGAGCGCCGATACCTTGCCGAAAGCGATCACCGCGCAAACGTGCACCCCCGATACCTACGTGGACTTCGACTGCGACGTGAACACCGGCCAGGGAGGCCGGGAGCACCTGGTCAACTGGGTCGCCGCGGCGCCACTGCCCGCTCCCTACTACGCGGGGCAGGATGGGCGTGGGGAGGTGTCCGACTTCCAGCACCTCTACAGCTCCCGTGACGATTCAACCCGGATCTCCGCCTGGTTCTTCCCGGGCGACCACAAGGTCACCCTGAAGTGGAACAACTTCGCCGAGCAGGTTCGCGACGCGCAGCGGGGGAATCTCAAGGAATTCCTGGGGTACCGCATCTTCCGCGCCTCGGGGTGGAATCGACCGCTGGGAACCAACGCTCCGGC
>DASQAV010000024.1:0-38035 GCA_035635575.1 Candidatus Dormiibacterota bacterium
CTCGACGAGCTGCTGCGCTCCGTATCGAAATCCGCGCACCAGCGCGACGAGGGTGCGCACCGGCATCTCCACCTCGCGAATCACGGTGTCGGAAAGCGTCACCGCGCGATCTCCCACCGCCTCGAACCGATCCATCACGCGGCGCACGCGAGGTGCTACGTCCCGGAACGAGCTGACGATCTCCTGGGCGTCGCGCGCGACGTTGCCGAGCTGATCGATCAGCTGTCGCGCTTCCACAGCGAGCCTCGAGAACTCGTCCGAGCTCCGGCGGAAGTGCCGCATCACCTTGATCGTTGCGACCGCGATGGCAACAATCGCGATTGTTACAATTACAAAGCACACCTGTAAGAGTACCGACATGATTCGCCCCCGTTCAACGTGAGCTGCTTTCGTTTGTCAGCTTGATCGACATGGCCCGCGCCGTCTTGTTCTGCGCGCGCTGGATCAGGAAGCCGGTCCAGTCGCTGACGGCCGCGGAGAACTTCTCCATGAAGCGCGCGTACGATGAAGACAACGTTCGTGAGCCTTTCATCCATCTCCTTTCTCGCGCCGCGGCAACCAGCAAGAAAGGTGCAACGGACTTTGGCTCCGTGGATGCGTTCCTGGGGGGAAAAAGAGGGGCCCTCCATTAAGGGGAATGGGTTGGGTGGGGAACCGCCCAGTCCCGTCGGAAGGCCAGTGGAGGGCCCCTGGGTCGTTACGCTTCTTGAATTCTTGATGCGCCCGAGGGCGCCGAGTCTTTGCGAGCAGGGCCATAGGATCGGACCGAAGACTCTGCCGTATGGTATAGGGCCAGATCTTGACGTCCAAACCCCCAGCACCTGCTCGCTTCCACCTTCAAGGGCGCCGGCTTCGGCGCCCCAATTCGTGTAAGCCTCACGCTCGCTGCGCCCGAGCGGACGAGAATCGGACGATTCGGATGATTGCATCGGCCGCGTTCACCGGTGCGGCCGACTGACGGGAGGCGTTCGCAGCAATCATGCCATCGGGGCAGACAAGATCCGGAGGCGCCTGGGGCCGGGCTCTGATGCGCTATCTCTATAGGAAGGAACCCGGCGGGTCGGTGCTTTCAGGCGGAGCGATTCGGGGGCGGCCCGGGGCCGGATCACCCCTCCAACGCGTAGAACTGTGTAAGCAATTCTTCACCGGCTTGTAGAACGTACAAGGCCGTTGACCGGCTACAGGCGGCCCCTCAGGTCAGACGGCCGCAGAGTAGTTGTTCAGCCTGTTGTAGATCGTCTTCAGGCTGATGCCCAGGACTTCAGCGGCCTTTCGCTTGTCGCCGCCGAAGTGCTCGAGCGTGGCCAGGATGAAGTGCCGCTCGATGTCGGCGAGCGACATTCCCACCTGCATCGAGTCGGAAGGCGCGGCGTTGCCCGCGAGCGTGGGCGCGCTCGGCCCGACCGGAAGGGCGTCCATCTCGATCATCTCGTCGGAGAGAATGAACGAGCGCTTGATCATGTTCTTGAGCTCGCGCACGTTTCCGGGCCAGCTGTAGGCGGCCATCCGCCGCCGCGCGCCGGAGCCGAATTTCTTCGACGCCCCTTCCTCACGGTTGATATGCCCCAGGAAGTGCTCGGCCAGAAGGTCGATGTCGCCGTTCCGGTCCCGGAGCGGCGGGAGCACGATGGGGAACACGTTCAGGCGGTAGAGCAGATCTTCCCGGAATTTCCCGTCCTTCACCGCGGCCTCGGGCGAGCGGTTGCTGGCGGCGATGACGCGCACGTCCACGGGGATGGGCTCGTCCCCTCCGACGCGCGTCAAGGTTCCCGTCTCGAGAACGCGGAGCAGCTTCACTTGCAGCTCGAGAGGCATCTCGGTGATCTCGTCCAGGAAGAGCGTCCCCCGCGAGACCCGCTCGAAATAGCCGCGATGGAGCTGTGTGGCCCCCGTGAAGCTCCCTCGCTCGTGCCCGAACAGCTCGCTCTCGATGAGGTTCGCCGGCACGGCGCCGCAATTCACCGGGAGGAACGGCTGACTGCGCCGCCGGCCCAGCTCGTGGATGGTCGCGGCGACCTCTTCCTTCCCCGTGCCGCTCTCCCCCACCAGGAGCACGGTCGCGTCCGTCGGAGCGACCTTGACGACAAGGTCGTAGACCTTCTGCATGACCGTGGAGTTCCCGATCAAACGCCCGAAGCGTCCGAGCTCTCTCAGCTCGTCCCGCAGGAAGCCGATCTCCTCCTTCAGGGCCAGCGTACGCGACACGTTGGCGAGGACCGTCTTCAGACGGCGAACGTCGACCGGCTTGGTCAGGTAATCCAGAACGCCCGTTCGAAGCGCCGCCACCGCGGAGTCCACGGAGGCGAAGCCGGTGATGAGGATCACTTCGGGGCGTTTTGCCGGCTCCATCTCTTGCAGGAGCTCGAGGCCGTTCCCGTCGGGGAGCATCAGGTCGACGAGAATGACGTCGGGCCGCGTCTGCGTGAGACGCTCGCGAGCCTCGGCGAGGGTTCCGGCGGAGAGCGCCGAGAATCCCTCTTTCTCCACGAGCTCGGTCATGGCCGCGAGGGCCCGTGCTTCGTCATCGACAATCAAGGCTACAGGCATGGTCTCCTATCCGATCTTGGCCGCGGCGAGCGGCAGCTGAATCTCCAGAGTGGCTGCGTCTGAGGTGCCCGATCGTGCGTTGGCGTTGATGCTACCACCATGGCGCTCCACCACCCGGCGCGCGACGCGAAGCCCGCGCTCCGCCTCGGTGGTGTCGCCTGGGTCCTCGTTCCCGGGCAGGAGGGCGGACGGGATGGCGGGGAGCGCGCCGGCGACCCGCACGACGGCACCCCCGTTCTCCGCGAACACGGAAATGGACAGCGGGCTGTCGGCCGGGATCGCCTCGACCGACGTGATCAGGATGTGCAGCAGGGCCTGCTTCAGGGAATCCTTGTTCCCCTGGACGTGCACGGGTCCGTCCGAGGCCCGGCGGAGCTCCACGCGGCCCCGTCTGCAGTAAGGATCGAGAAGGATCCCGAGATCGCGCACCGTCTCGGCGAGATCGAAGCGCTCGGCGGAATCCTCGGTCACGCGAAGCTGATCCAGGATGGAGTCCAGCATCCCCTCCAGGCGCTGAAGCTCGGACCCGATCACCTCGACGTAGCGGCCCTGGCGCTCCTTCACGTCGCCGCCCGCCGGCTCGGCCATCGTATTCCGGAGAAGCTCGAGATAGAGAACGACCGTGTGGAGCGGTGTCCGCATGTCGTGGGCCGTGGTCGGCGCCAGCCGTGACAACGCTCGCAGGTGCGCCGCCAGCCGCTGGTCGGATTCCAGCGCGCGGCTCGTGTCTTCGTCGGTCATCACGTGAGGGGGCCCCTCGGGGCGCCGGGAGGAGGCGTCAGTAGGATTGCGTGGTTCATGGCACTCCCAGGCAGTGAGCGGACAGAACGGCACCTGTGGCTTCCTAAATTGTGACTGAGCCTCTGTGAGTATTTCAAGTGACCCTTTTTGAAAAATGGAAAAAATCCGGCGCCGCCGGGGCCTTTGGACAGGGCTTCCACGGCCTTGATATTGCTAGTTGACCCTGTCGATGCGCCGGTTTGCCGTCGTCACTCGGGCGCGTCGCCCCGAAGTTACCGGCTCCTAGGTACTTCGAGGGATGCGCTGCCTCCGGAGAGGACGTCGGAGTGTAAGAAGTGGCGTCTGCCGGCGTTCGCCGGGGTTCACGTTTCAAAATGAACTTCAATCTACCGTTCTACTTGCAGGCGGCCCGAGGGCCGGCAAGGAGGAATCCACAATGCAAGAGTATCCAGACTTCAGCGACAGCGGGAAGAGCCTCGCGAAGATCGGCTCCCTCATGATCGGCGTCATTCTCGGCGCGGGAATCGCCCTGCTTCTCGCCCCGGCCCATGGCAGAGACACCCGCCGCAAGGTCGGTTCGACCGTGAGGCGATTCGGACAGGGCGCTGGGCAAGTGTTCAAGCGCACGCGCGACCAGATCGACAAGGTCAAGCATGACGCGAGGTCGGCGATCGACAAGGGACGCCAGGAGTACATGCGCACCAAGGATCAGCCGGGAATGCGGGCCTCGCAGGCACCGGCCATCTAGATGAGATCCGTAATCGCGACGCTGTGACCCGACCGGGGAGGCGCAGCGTCGCGACTACGCCGGTTCCGTGAATAGGCCCGTTTCTCGCTAGGGAAATCGGCAGTACCGCTTGAGCAATGGCGGCCGGATGGCGGGTGATCTCGCGGTTCGCGGGGATCCGCAGAGTTGCCCGTCCCCGGCCGCTGATTTTTTCCCCTCCGCCGAGCTACCCACGAGACATCGCTCCCCCGCTGAGGGTTACGTCAGGTTGTCGGGAGGGGAAGAGGTTACGGTGAGGATCAGGGAGACGGCCGCGCGGGACCGCCATCGGCGCCGAATTTCGTCGTCTGGAACCCGGTCGAAGGGCCCGGAAACCCCGTCAGGCATGTGACCTTCTCTCCGATCCCTTGTACGGGGTACAAGAAGAACGGGCCTAGCGGGGCGCTCCAACCTTGCGGAGCATGGCCGCGGTGACCTTCTGCCGCACCGTGTCCATCCCCTTCCAGGGGTCCTTCGGAAACCCAGAGAGCCGTTCCGGAATCGTGAGGACGTTGAGCCGCTCCGTTCGGAGCTTGGGGGTGAGCTCGGACCAGCCCAGGGGGGCAGAGACCGGCGCGCCGGACCGGGCGCGCATGGAATAGGGCGCGACCCAGGTCGCGCCCCGCCTGTTGCGAAGCGTGTCGATGAAGATGCGCCCCTTCCTCCGGTCCTTCGCCATCTTCGTCGTGTATCGGTCCGGCTGCTCGCGCACGAAGCTCATCGCGATGCCGGTGGAGAGCGCCCTGATGGCTTCCCAGCCCGGCCCGCGCCGGATCGGAACCACCACGTGAATCCCCTTCCCTCCCGTCGTCTTCGCGAAGCTGGTGAGCCCGATCTCCTCCAGGCGCTCGCGCAGACGATGCGCGGTCTCGATCACGAATGCCCAGCCCACGGTGGGATCCGGATCGAGGTCGAACACGATCCGGTCGGGGGCTTCGATGCGATCCGCGCGCGCCCCCCAGACATGAATCTCGAGGGCTCCCATCTGGACCATGGAAACGAGTCCGGTCGCGCTTCGCACCGTGAGGTAGGTCTCCATCTTCCCGCTGGCCTCGCGGATGCGCACCGGCTCGAGCGACGCGGGCACCGCGGACCCGGGATGCTTCTGAAAGAAGCATTCTCCGCCGCGGCCCTCCGGACAGCGAAGGAGCATCAGCGGGCGTCCCTCGATCTGAGGCAGCATGCGGCTCGCGACGCTCTCGAGATAGCGGGCGACGTCGAGCTTCGTGAGCTTCTCTTCCGGGTAGAGCACCTTGGCCGGATGCGTGATCCGCACTCCGGCGATCGCCTTGGCTTCAGGCTCCGGAGGCTCCTGGATCGGCGCTTTGCTTGGAGGGGGCGGCTCCTCGATCGGCGGCTTCGAGACCGGATCGCGCACCGGTGGTCTCCGGCGCGGCGGCCGCTTGGGCGTGCGCCGCTTCGAGGGACCGCGTTCCTTTCCCGGAGGCACGACCCGGGTGCTCTTGGTCGAGGGACGCGGCTTGGCGGAAGGCGCGACGGGCCGCTCGGCGACCACCTCGGCCGCGGGCTTGTCTTCGCGAAGCCCCTGGAAAGAGGGATGGCGCACCTTGCCGTCCTGGGTCCACTGCGTGAAGGAAACCTCCGCCACGAGGCGTGGCTTGACCCAGTGCACGCCGGGCATCCGCGGAGGATCGGTGAAGGGCGGTGACGCGGTCTCGAGGGGCTTCAGGCGCCGCCGCAGCTCCCGCAAGGCATCCTGCGTGAATCCGGTCCCCACCTTCCCCGCGTACCGGAGCCCGGCGTCCGGGGCGCGCACGCCGAGGAGCAAGGCACCCAGATCGGACCGGGATCCCCGCGGCTCGGTGAAGCCGCCGATCACGAACTCCTGCCGCGCCATGCATTTCGTCTTCAACCAGGAGCCCGTTCTTCCGGAGGTGTAGGGGCTCTCGGCGCGCTTGGACACGATCCCCTCGAGGCCGCGGCGGCAGGCCTCCCGGTAGAACTTCGACCCCTGTCCCAGCACGTGATCGCTATAGCGGACCCCCGGCTCCGACGCGGGAGCGCTCCGGAGCACCCGCTCCAGGGCCCCCTTCCGCTCGAGGAGCGGAACCTGGGTCAGATCGAATCCGTCCAGGTGAAGAAGATCGAAGGCGAAGAAGACGAGATCCCGCTCGTGTCCTCCCCGCAGCGCGTTCTGGAGCTCCTGAAAGCTCGTGACGCCGTCGGGCCGGATCACGACCAGCTCCCCATCGAGGAGCCCGCGCGTGAGCGTCAGCTGCGAGGCCGCGGACGCGATGCCCTCGAACCGCCGGGTCCAATCCAGGCCCGAGCGGGTGAGGAGCCGGGCCGCCCCCCGGTCCACGCGGCAGAGAAACCGGTATCCGTCGTACTTGATCTCGTGGATCCACCCCTCCCCCTCGGGAGGCGAGGAGACGAGGGTCGCGAGCTGCGGCGCGGCCCACCTCGGGAGCGCGGCGGGGCGTGCGCCGGGAAGCGATGCGGGATCCAGTGCCGCGGCCGCCGAGGCTCGGCGCCTATTCGAGTTCCAGATCCGCGGTCCGACCTCCTCGATCGTGCGGCCGCTCTTCACGCTCTCGGGGCGCTCGACCAGGATGTCCTTCGCGGCGCGCTTCTTCGATCCGGGATCGCGCTCCTTGATCAGGAGCCAGTTCTTCTTGCCGTCTTCTCCGGCGCGGCCCGACATGCGGATCAGCGCCCACCGGCCCGAGAGCTTCTTCGCGTGGAGCTCGAACTCGAGTTTTCCGCGCCGCAGGCCCTCGTGCGGATCCACGAGCGGGATCCAGGTGCCCCGATCCCAGAGAAGCACCGAGCCGCCCCCATACTGGCCCTTCGGGATTCTTCCCTCGAAGGACCCGTACTCCAGCGGATGGTCCTCGACCTCCACCGCGAGACGCTTCTCGCCGGGATCGAGGCTCGGGCCCTTGGGCACGGCCCAGCTCTTGAGCACGCCGTCCAGCTCAAGACGGAAGTCGTAGTGCAGGCGGGAGGCAGCGTGCTTCTGGATCACGTACAGGAGTCCTTTTCGCGACCGCGCCGTCTTGCCTCGCGGCCGCGTTCCCTCGCCTTTGGGCTCGGGGGTCGCCTTGAAATCGCGTTTGCGCCGGTAGGTAGTCAGCGGCATCTAGGCGCTCCGCTTGCGCCGCGTCCCCGAAGCCGCGCGCACGCGCTTCTGCGCGGGCCGGCGCGTTCCGCCGGCCTTCTCGGCGAGGCTCCTTTTCAAGAGGGGCATCAGGTCCATGACCTCGGAGCGCGCGGGGCGCTTCTCTCTCGTCGTTTCGGGCTCGAGAATCGTGTGCGTCTGCCCACCCTTGATCTTACGCCGGATGAGGGCCATCACGTCGTCCCGGTACTCGTCCTTGAACTTCGCGGGATCGAACTTCCCCGTCATGCCGTCGATGAGCTGCTGGGCCATCCGGACCTCGGCCCCGGTGACCCCCGCGCCCTTCGCGGACTTCGTCGGCACCTCCAACTGCTCCATGCTCCGGAGCTCATGCGGGTATCGGAGCAGATCGAGCACCAGCACCTGGCCGCGTACGAGGAGCGCCGCGAGACGCTGCCGCGTCCGGAGCACGACGCGCGCGATGCCGACCCTGCCGCTCTTCTCCAGCGCGGCGCGAAGCAGCGCGTAGCTCTTGCTCCCCCTCTTGAGCGGCTCGACGAAGTACGGAATTTCGTAGTACACGGGGTCGATCTCGTCCTTCCGGACGAACTGCACGATCTCGATGCTCTGGCTTCGCTCCACGTTCGCCGCCTGGATTTCCTCGTCGGTGAGCACGACGTACTCGTCGGGCTCGTACTCGTACCCGTGCACCACTTGATCCCAGGGGACCTCGCGTCCGCTGTTCTTGTTGTAGCGCTTGAACCCGACCGGGGAGAAGTCCTTGCGATCCAGCAGCGAGAAGCTGAGGTCGTGCGATCGGACTGCCGGCTGAAGGCGGACGGGAATCTCCACCAGGCCGAAGCTGATGCTGCCTTTCCAGAATGCGCGTGCCATGTGCGAACGGCTCCTCTCCGAGAGATGGGTCTCGATGCGACTCGAAGGAACCTCCAAGCAGAGGGCGAGCCAGCGAGGAGGATTCGCGGATCCCTCTCCAGCCGTGAGCGCCCTCGGGGAAACACGCAGAATGCCATCGGATCGCTCGGGAATATCTTACAAGGGAACGTTCCTTTTCTTCACGCTCCTGGGAACGCTCGCCCCGCGCCGGCCCCCTGAATGAGGTCCCCGGGGCTTCCGGCCGCCGCAATTCCTGGTGCGCGTTCACATTCCCACGCCTTGGTCAGGGGACCGAATTCCATGGCATGGGAATTGTTAGCCATTGTAGAGAAAGGGAAACGGGGACAAGGCCAGACGAGGTGCCCCTGCACGCCGGCCCCCAATTCCGGAGAGGATTCGTTCCTATGAAAGCCGGAGAACTCATGACCCGTAAGTTCGAGACCGTCCAGGCAGACGCCGGGGTCGAGGATGTCGCGCGCAAGCTCCGCGATTCCGACCTCGACGTGCTTCCCGTGTGCCGGGACGGAGCCCTGGTTGGGCTGGTGACGAACGGAGACCTGAGCGCGCACGTCGCTCCCTGGAGACGGCGGGCCGAGCCGACGCGCGTGTCCGATGTGATCTCGCCCGACATCCTGTTCTGTTTCGAAAACACCGAGGTCAACGAGGCGGCAAAGCTCATGCGAGAGAGTCGCATTTCCCGCATCCCGGTGCTCAACCGCAGCAAGACCGTGGTGGGAGTGCTCGCGTTGAAGGACATTCCCGGCGAGAGTACCTCCCGCAAGACGCAAGCCGCTATCTAGGATCGACGCTCTGCCTCGCTGGGGGGATTCACCTCGGGCTGGGGTTTCAGAGGCTCCTCCAGCGAGTCCGGCGACTCCCCCGCTCCACGACATCCCACCCCCCGCGGAGAGCGCCCGGCTCTTCAGCGAATACAAGGTGGCGGGATCGGTCGTGAAGCCCGAAGATGTGTTCACGGAGCGGGTGTTCCATTTCATCCACATGCGCCTCTGGTTCGGCGGAGGCGAGTTCTTCACCTACGCGGTCGGGCCCGGCTCCAAGGTCCGCCTGATCGATCAGGTGAAAATCGACCTCAAGCGGTACGGGATGCCGCAGGTCGATCAGAGGAAGATCCCGATCCCCGAAACTCACAAGACGCAGCCGCCGCCGCTGGAGGAGAGCACCGTCCGGAAGAACACCACGCAGAGCGACTCCACTTCCGCGGGGAAGCGTCTTCAGTCCAAGCCGCCGCCGGGAAAGGTTCGTGGGGAGACCCGATGAGGCGCGGCAGAAACCGACAGAACCAGGAGGATCCATGAGCTCGACGACCGTAACCGCGGCGCGGGGGGGCGACGTGCCGCACCGGGGAGAGCGAGGGTTTCTCGACCGCGTTCTCAACATCTTCGCCGACGTGCGCGCGGGGGAGGGCCTCACGGTTGTTCTCCTGATGACGAACCTCTTCCTGATCCTCGCGGGCTATTATTTGCTGAAGACCATCCGCGAGCCGCTCATCCTCGCTTCGAAGGGAGGCGGGGCCGAGGTGAAGAGCTACGCCGCGGCCGCGATCGCGGCGATCACCATGATCCTGGTGCCGGTGTACAGCTCCCTGGCTTCCCGTGTGTCGCGCGTCCGGCTGATCAACGGGGTGACCCTCTTCTTCATCGCCTGCCTGATCGCCTTCTTTGTCCTGAATCAGGCAGGGGTCCCGGTCGGAGTTCCCTTCTTCATCTGGGTCGGCATCTTCAACCTGGTCGTGATCGCCCAGCTCTGGGCATTCGCCAACGACATCTACTCCGTGGAGGAGGGCAAGCGGCTCTTCGCCATCGTGGGATTCGGCGCCTCGCTGGGAGCCATCGCCGGTGCGTTCTTCACCGGGCAGCTCGTCAAGCAGTACGGGCCGTACCCCTTCATGCTGGGAGCGGCGGCGCTTCTCGCGATCTCGATGGTGATCACGAACCTCGTGAACAAGCGCGAGAAGCGGGGCCAAGGAAGCGACGTCACGCCGGGCGATCGTGCCGAAGCCAAGGGCGCGCCCGCGGCGGCGGATCGTCCCGGGGAGGATCGCGTGCGCGGGAGGAGCGGGTTCGCACTGGTCCTCGGCGATCGCTACCTTCTTCTGATCGCGGGTCTGATGCTTCTCAGCAATCTGGTCAACACGAACGGCGAATACATCCTGGGAAAGACCGTCGTGTCGCTCTACAGCCAGATGCACGGAGCCGCGGCCGCGGGAGGCATCGGCGAGAAGAAGGTGATCGGAGAGTTCTACGGGAACTACTTCACCGTGGTGAATATCCTCGCCGCGCTCGTCCAGGCGCTTCTGGTTTCGCGGATCATCAAATGGTTCGGAGTGCGCGGAGCCCTTCTGGTACTGCCCCTCATCGGGCTCATCGGCTACGGAGCCATGGCGTTCGTTCCGATTCTCGCGTTCATCCGCGGGGCGAAGATTGCGGAGAACTCGGTCGACTACTCGCTCCAGAACACGACGCGCAACGCGCTCTATCTACCTACGAGCCGCGAGGCGAAATACAAGGCGAAGCAGGCCAACGACACCTTCTTCGTCCGGTTCGGGGACGTGATCTCAGCCGGAATGGTCTTTGCGGGAACGGTCTGGCTGGGGTTCGCGCCGAAGCACTTCGCGCTGGTGAACATCGCGCTCATCGCGGTGTGGCTTACGATCGCGGTGGCGCTGGGACGGTGGTTCCACAAGCTGGAGCCGCCGGAGACCCGGGGCGAAGCGAAGGCCTAAGGCTTCAGGAAGCGCTGTCCCCACCGGCTGTGGCGGCGGGCGACGTCCTTCGAGGATGCGGGCGTGACGCGGGCCTCGGGCATCTTGGTGACCAGGGTTCCGAGAACAAGATCCGCGAGCGGGAGCAGCACGTTCAGGTTGCGGTTCATGTGGAAGTGATGGATCTGGTGGTGCTTCTTCAAGAATTGGAACCACCGGGACCGCTCGATGAAATCCACCCGTGGCTTGTGCATGAAGTAGTGCAGCCCCTCATACCCCGCGTAGTACGCCGTGATCGTCGTGCCGAACGCGATGAGGAACGCGGCGTACGGCAGGCCGAGCTCGAGCGCGGCCAGCCCCCAGGCCAGGAGCGCCCACGGAACCAGGTTGATGGCGATCAGGATCGGCGCTCCCCACCACTGGAAGTGCAGCGCCTCTTCCTGCTCCTCCTCCACGACGTGGAAGGTATCGTCGAACTTGCAGAGCTGATGGTGGATCAGCGTGTGCGTCGTGAAGCAGTCCTTGGGCAGCCAGGGACGGTGCAGCCAGTAGCGATGAAAGGCCCATTCGAAGAAGCTGGACTGGATGACCGAGATGAGGAAGCCGGCGGCGATGGTGATGGCGATGGCGATCAATGGGTACCCTCGATTGGAGTGCGAAGTTCTTCTTCTCGCACTATCGGCGGTTCGGCGCACGAACTCAATGCCATTCGCGCTCGGCCATGAAAACTAGGTATCAGATGGTAGAGGAAGGAGTTTTCGCGGAAATCGCGGCGGCGAGGCGTTCCACGTCCGCGATGTCGTTGTAGACCTGCGCCGAGACGCGCGTCCAGAGCCTCCCCTTCCAGGCGTGCAGCTGGACTTCGATCCGGTCTCGAAACAGGAGCGCGTCGCGTATCCTGGCCGCGTCCTCGCTCGAGGAGCCCAGGCGATCGGGTAGCGGCACCGTGGCCATGGTCCCCACCATGTCCTCCGGAAGCTCGTACGGCGTGTTCCAGCGCCTGCTCAGGATTCGCGCCGCTTCCCAGGCCACCCCGTGATTGTGCGCGCGCATCGCTTCCATCCCGAGCTCGCGCATGAACGAGATCCCCTCCGGAGCCGCGAGGTACGGGGTGGGGTCCTTCGTGCCGACCCAGTCGAACTCCGCGGTGAATCCCTTCTCCAGGCCCCACGAGATCACCGGGGGATGAAGGCCTTCCTGGCGTTCCTTCGTGGCCCAGAGGAAGGCGCTGCTTCTCGGAGCGTGCGCCCACTTGTGGAGATTTCCCACGTACCAGTCCGCGCCGATCGAAGGCACGTCGAGGTCGATGGCGCCCGGCGCGTGGGCGCCATCCACCACGACCGCCACGCCGCGCTCCCGGCAACGGGCCACGATGTCCGCGATGGGCAGCACCAGGGCGCTCTCCGAGGTGACGTGATCCATCACCGCGAGGCGCGTCCGGGGGCCGATCGCGGCGAGCACCGCCTCGGGAAACGCGGAGGGTCCGCGCGAGGGTGGCGGAAGCTCGACCACGCATACCCGCGCGCCGCGGGCGCCCGCGTGGAAGGTCGCGGCGTTCTTGATGGCGCCGTAGGCCTGGTCGGTGATCAGGACCTCGTCCCCCTCCCGGAGGTCGAAGGAGCGGAGGACGGCATTGATCCCGGTGGTCGCGTTGTCGACGAACACGAGATCCTCACCGCGGGCGCCCAGGAAGGAGGCGACCTCTTCCGCGGCGGCGCGCATGCGGGGAGGCGACGGGCGCGGCATCCCCACCGCCGTGGAGGAGAGCTCGCGCAGGAGGAACCGGGAAGGCTGCCGCTCGATCTCGTCCCGGATTCTCTGTTGCGCCTCGAGCACGCGGCGGGGGGGAGCCCCGACCGTCCCGTGATTCAGATACGTGATCGCGGGATCGAGGAGCCAGTGCGCCAGCATGGGGCGGCCGAAGTGCCCGGCACCGGGAGCTGCGGATGGGAGGTTCGGAAGCGTTTCCAAGTGCCCGCATTATAAGGTCCCCCGAGCCGGTCGATCTCGCGTATTCTCCGGCGCATGCCATTTGCTTCCCTGGGGCTCTCCCCGCCCGTCGTCAAAGGCGTGCGCGCGGCCGGATACGTCGAGCCCACTCCCATCCAGCGAAAAGCCATTCCGATCATCCTGCAGGGCCAGGACCTCATCGGCGCCGCCCAGACCGGAACCGGAAAGACCGCCGCCTTCGTGCTGCCCATCTTGACAAGGCTCCTGGGAGGCCCGCGCCGCTTGCGCGCGCTCGTGCTCACGCCCACGCGGGAGCTCGCCGCCCAGGTCGAGACGAACGCGCGCGACTACGCGCGCTTCACCGACCTGAGCGTGGGCGTCGTCTACGGCGGCGTCCCGCTTCCGCCGCAAGAACGGATGCTGAAGCAGCACGGCGTGGATTTCCTCGTGGCCACCCCCGGACGTCTCCTGGACCTGCACGACCGCCTGGCGCTGCGGCTCGATTTCATCGAGACGCTCGTGCTGGACGAGGCGGACCGGATGGTGGACATGGGATTCGCGCCCGACCTGAAGCGCATCCTCCGGCTCATGCCCAAAGAACGGCAGACGCTCATGTTCTCCGCCACGATGCCGCCCGAGCTGAACCGCGTGGCTAACGAGGCGCTGCGGAACCCCGCTCGCATCGATCTGGCCCCGCCTCAGCGTCCGGCGGCGGGCATCACGCAGGCCGTGTACCCGGTGCCGCGCCATCTCAAGACCGATCTCCTCGATTCCATGCTCTCGCGGTCCGAGGTGAGCAGCGTGATCGTGTTCGCGCGGACGAAGCACGGCGCCGACAAGCTCACGCGGGATCTTCAACGCCGCGGGCATTCGGTGGCCACGCTTCACGGCAACCGCAGCCAGAGCCAGCGCGAGCGAGCGCTTGGTGATCTGAGACGGGGCCGGGTGCAGGTCCTGGTCGCGACCGATATCGCCTCGCGGGGGATCGACGTGGAAGGGATCACGCACGTGATCAACTACGACGTGCCGCACGCTCCCGAGGACTACGTGCACCGGATCGGAAGGACCGGCCGCGTCGATGCGGTCGGAGACGCCTTCACGCTGATCTCCCCCGAGGAGATGAAGCAGCTGAGCGCGATCGAGCGCTTTCTGGGCCGCGCCGTTCCGCGGGTCATTCTTCCCGACTTCGACTACAAGCGGCGCCCCTCGGCGGGCAGCCCCGCCGGGGCGCGCGCGGGGACGAACCACGGAAGTGGAAGGCCGCGTGGCGGCTCCAACGGCCCGGCGCCACAACGGGGGCGTGCTCACGCCTCGGGTGGCCACGGCCGGTCGCCGGCCTCCGGAGACGGGCGCGGACGCGGCCATGGGTCCTCGGGGCAAGGGGGCCAGGGACGCCCGAACCACACCTCCTCGGCACGAGGCGGCGAGTCTCCAGAGTCCCCGCAGCACGGCAGACGTCCCCGAAAGTCGCACGGGATGGACCGGCGGAATCGTCGCAGGATCTGAGAAACCGCCGATGAAGGGGCTCCTTCTTCTCGCCGCCCTGATCGCGGCGCTCGCCGCGAGCGGATGCGCGAAGAAGGACCATCAGGCCGAGGCCGCGGTGCTCAAGAGCGCCATCGAGGCCAAGGGCGCGCAATTCTCGGACGCCTTCGCGAGGCGTGACGTTGCCGCTATCGGCGCCCTGTACGCGGCGGACGCCGAGGCGCTGCCGCCCGGGCTCGCTCCCGTGCGTGGACGGCTCGCGATCCAGGACATGTGGAAGGGCCTCCTCTCGATGCCGGTGGGCCGGATGCAGTTCACGACGCTGGAGGTGGACGGCAACGGTGCGACGGCGTGGGAGTCGGGGCGCTACACCCTGATGGCGACGAACGGAAGCACCATGGATCAGGGCAAGTACATCGTGATCTGGAAGCACGGCCCGGACGGCTGGCAGCTCTACCGCGACATGTGGAGCTCCGACACGCCTCAGGGAACGCCCTCCCCCACGACCGCTCACCCGTAGCGTTCCGGCCGTAGCGCGCCCACGTCGATCGACGTGGGATCCCCCGAGACGATCTCCGAGACGACCTTCCCCGTGATCGGCCCGAGGCTCACCCCCATCATGGCGTGTCCCGACGCGACGACCACGTTGGCCGCGCCGCGGAGGCGTCCCACGTACGGCAATCCATCCGGCGTGCAGGGGCGAAGCCCGCACCACGGCTGGCACTCGGCGAACATCTCCGGACGGAAGGCGGGAAGGTAGCGGGAGAGGGAGCGCGTCATCCCGCGAATGCGGGGCGGGTTGATGCTCAGATCGTACCCGGCCATCTCCATCGTGCCCGCCACGCGGAGCGCCTGCCCCATCGGTGTGATCGCGACACGCGCCTCTTGCAGAATGATCGAGCGCGTGGGCAGCTGAATCGGCGTGGGAAGGGTCAGGCTGTAACCCTTCCCGGGCTGCATGGGCAGACGCGCGCCGAGCGAGCGCCCGAGTTTCGGCGTCCAGGATCCCGCCGCGAGCACGAACTCGTCTCCACCCACCTCTCCCCGGGACGTGACGGCCGCCGCCACGGAATCCCCCCTCCGCCGCAGCTCGAGGACCTCCGACTCCCATGCGAACGTGGCACCGCGCGCCTCCACGAGCCGCGTGAGCGAGGCGACGAGCTTCGACGGGACGAGGTGCGCGTCCAGGGGATAGAGGACGCCTCCGAGAACATCGAACGTCACGAGAGGCTCGAGGCTCTGGACCTGGCCCCGGGCCAGCACCTCGGCCGGCATCCCCAGCTCCCGCGACCGGGCCGCGAGCGTCCCCTCCTCCTCCAGGCCCCGCTCCGTGCGCAGGAGGAGCAAGAGCCCCTCGCGTCTCAGTCCGAAAGCATTCTCCGTGAGCTCGGCCAGCTCCTCGAAGAGCGACCGGCTGGCGAGGTTCAGGTCGCGCAGGAGCGGGCCCGCCCGGCGGGCGCGCGCCGGCCTCGAGGCGCGCCAGAAGTGGAACATCCAGGAAAGGAGACCGGGGTCGAGACGAGGGTGAACGAAGAAGGGACTCTCCGGATCTCCCATCCACCCCAGCGCCTTCCGGACGATCCCCGGCGCCGCCAGCGGAAGGAAATGGCTCGGCGAGATGAATCCGGCGTTTCCGAGCGAGCAGCAGTCATGGCCGGGCCCGCCCCGCTCGAGGATCGTGACGCGATGGCCCCGCTCGAGAAGATAGTAGGCGGAGGAGAGCCCGATCACGCCGGCGCCGCACACGACCACGTGCCGGCGGGTCACTTCGGCTGCAGCTCCAGGGGTGCCAGGGCCAGGTGCCCCGACTCCAGCGTCATCACGGGAGCGTAGAAGCCCAGCGGCTCGGCCCGCCACCACGCTCCGGTCCGGCGGCGCTCCGCCGCACTGGTGAAGTGGTACCGATCGACCAGCGCCCGGAGATACCGGGGCGGCGCCCCAGGAAAGGGATTCGTGCGAAGCATGTTCAAGACTGGCCGCGATCCCTGGAGCAGCCTCTCGCAGAGCTTCGCGAACCAGAATTCGCTCCGGAAACCGCTGATGGCGGCGAACCACATCTGCCAGTCCAGGCGAGGCTGATGCGGGGCCACGAAGCCGGGCCGGCGCCCGGGATCGCCCGGCTTGAACCGGAACGGGTATGCGCTCCAGATCACACCGTCGTTGCTCCCCTCGATCCGGATCTCCGGACGCTCTTTGGTCATGACCGCGAAGAGGCCATAGGAGTTGACCGTGCGCAGCGGCGCGGCAAGATCGTACGCGCTGGGTAAGGGGCCGAGCCAGGCGAGCGGCGCGCGCACCGCGTGGAAGAGCGGCACCAGGCTCAGAAGAAAGAGTGCCGTCAGCACCGTTCCACGGATCCATGTCGTGCGTGATCGGTGCGGGGGAGCAATGTCTCCCGTGGAAACTCTATCCTCACGAGTTTCGAGGGAGACATTGCTCCCCCGCCAAAAACTCGCGTGCCAGACCGCGTCGTCGAGCAATGGAATGCAGAGCGCGATCGTGAGGAGGTTGAAGAAGCCATAGTTCCCCGTCGCCGCGATGACGAGCTGGTGCGCCACGATCACCGCCGAGGCGCCGAACCGGATCCTTCGCGGCGCGAAGAGGAGAAACGGCACCAGCCCTTCCACCGCGAGCGTGACGCCGGTGGACAGGCGCTGGAATCCCAGCGGGAGCTGATGGGCGTACCATCCCATCCATGTCGGGAGCGGCTGTGTCTCGAAGTGATACCGGAGCGCCGTGAGATCGCGCCACGAGGAGTCGCCGCTCAGGAGCTTCACCGCCGCGGAGGCAAAGAGAAGGCGGAAGAGAAGCCAGCGCGTGAGGCGGAGCGCGCCGCGGGAGACGGGAGGATCGCTCCGCGGACGCGACCCGAGCCGCCACGGCGCGAGAAAGATCGCGAGGAACCCCGCCTCGAGCAGAAGGCCGTCCCACTGGAACCAGAGGAACTCGCGGCAGACGGTCGCGAGCGAGAGGTACGCCGCCCAGAGCCCGATCAGGCACGCCGCGGGAGCAACGCCCAGGAAGAGCGCCGCCGACAACGCGACCCCTCCGCCGCAGAGGGCCGCGAGAAACCAGTCGGCGGAGGAGAGCCAGCACAGCGTGGGCGCGACCCAGTAGCGGGCCGGACCGAGCGTCGGGGAGGAAGCGAGCGCCGCGAGCGTCTGGGAAACGGGCAGGATTCCGTTGCTTCCGACCAGACCGTCCACCTGCACCCACAGCGACGCGAACGCGATCGCGTAGACGATCGCGATCAGCCGCACGTACACCCAGCACGTGGTCTCCTGCCCCGGCGGCACGACGTGCGCGCCCCAGAGGGCGTCGGTGACCCGGGAGAAGAAGGGCCGGTGTCCGGCGACCAGGCGATAGAGCCCCTCGCTCACCGCCTTGAAGCCGGGAACGTGCTCGTAGGCCCAGAGCCAGGCACGGCGCTTCGGAGCGTAGGCCAGCGCGCGAAAGACCGCCTCCGCGCCGCGGGAGCGGCGCCCGTCAGGCTCGAGGAGGTGGACTGCCTCGGCGAACGCGGCGGGAGGGATGTCCGGAACGCTCGATGCGATCTCCTGCGAGGGAGCGTACCGGACCTCATCGCCCGTCACGCGCTGCCAGCGCGCGATCCAGCGCTTGCAGAAATGGCACGTCCCGTCGTAGACGAGAAGCGGCGTGCCGGGCCCTTCTCCCCGTCTCTCTCCACCCTCGGTGTCGCTTCGCTCCATTCGCTCCTCGGCCGGTCGAACCGCTCCTCGCCCACGCGAAGCGGTACCATAATATGTCGCGGCCATCGGACGAAGGATTTCGCGTCGAGAAACCACGGAGCCGTTTCATGCGCAGCGCGGGACTCCTCCTTCACCGCGTCCGGGACGGACGCCATGAAGTGTTCCTGGTTCATCCGGGAGGACCCTTCTGGCGGAACAAGGACCTGGGCGCGTGGTCGATCCCCAAAGGGGAATTCGATGGGGACGAGGAGCCGCTGGACGCGGCGAAGCGCGAGTACCGGGAGGAGACGGGTTTCGAGCCGCCGGCAGGTCCCTTCCTTCCCCTGGGCGCCATCACCCAGCCGAGCGGAAAGATCGTCGAGGCGTGGAGCGCGCCCGGCGACAACGATGCGACTCAGGTTCGAAGCAACACGATTTCGCTCGAGTGGCCGCCGCGGTCGGGACGGAAGCGGGAATTCCCGGAAGTCGACCGCGCCGCGTGGTTCGACCTCCCCGAAGCGCACCGGAGAATCCTTCGCGGTCAGCGGGGATTTCTCACGGCGCTGGAGCGCGCCCTCGCCGGATCGTGACGCGAATGCGAAGGCCCGCGGCGACATCGCCGCGGAAGGACTCAGGGCTCTGCCTTGGCCCTCGTCCGCGTGCGGCGTGTCTTCACGAGAATGCGGTCGTCGATCCTGGGAACGAGATCCAGCATCTCCCTCGCCATCGCGAGGAGCGCCTCGGGATCGCACGGCTTGTAGAGAAGCGCGTTCACGCCCAGGTTCCGGATCTTGGCTTCATAGTCCCGATCCTCGAGGCCGGTCATCACGATGACCGGCACCCGCCGGGTGTGCGGCGCCTTGCGCAACGCTTTCAGGACGGAGAAGCCCCCTCCTTCCGGCACCAGGAGATCCAGGAGGACCAGGTCCGGCTCGAACACGTCGAGCGCCTTGATTCCGCCGGTCGCGGTGTCCACGGAGCGCACTTCGAATCCCGCGCCCGCGAGACGCACCGTGAGCGCGAGCGCGACGTCCTCATTGTCTTCCACGAGAAGAACTCTCTTGGCCATGTCTGTGCTCTCTTCTTGGGTGTGGCTGGATTGGTGAAACGGTCGCGGCCCCGACAGGAAACTCCGCGCCAGCCTCAGAAGAAGCAAGATTTGTGCACGAGATCGTGGGAGATGGCAGATTATGTGCTGCCGAACCGCCTCTGTTGCATGGGGTTAGGCCTGTCAGGCATCCCCCTACAAAGCGACCCGCTGCTGGTCCCGCAATAGGCCCTTCCATGGGCGCAATTCTGCCCGTGCGCTCTGCCTCACTCGTCCAGCACGTAGAGCTGCCAGAGGTCGCGGCTGCTCGATCTCAGAAAAGGCAGAATCGCCATCTTGCCCGTCTTGCCGATGGAGCGCTCCAGAAAGCGCAGCTCCCGAAAGTCCGCGCGCACCTCGTCGTCGATCGGCAGGTCCACGCCGGCGGCGCGGGCGATGAGGATTCCCTTCGCGCGGAGCGAGAGCTCCAGATGGATGCGCAGGTAACAGAGCATGTCCGCCACGACCGGGCCCGGCAGCCGGCTCAACGTGGAGAGGTAGGCGCCCGCCGGCGTGTCCTCGACCCGCCCTCGCTCGATCGAATCCAGGAGCTCCACGTCGGTATCCAGGCTCACGCCCAGCCAATCGCGCGTGGCCCTCCCGCTCCGCTCGAACACGAGCACGACGAGAAGCGGCATCGCGATGAGCAGCAGCGCCGTCGACACGAACGGATTCAGGACGAGATGGTTGTAGAGGGAGTGGGCCGCGAAGGCGAGAACGAGCCCCGGAAGCACGACAGCCAACGACGTGGACGTCCGTCGATCGGCCAGAGACTTCGAGAGGATCGCCACGATCGCGGTGGCCGAGCCGTGCATCACCGCGGTCCCCAATCCCCGGACCAGCCAGAGCCCCGGACCCAGGTCCCGCACGACGCTGGCGTAGTAGACGTTCTCCACCACGGCGAACCCGGTCCCCACCGCGAAGCCCAGGATGGCCGCGTCCACCAGAAATCCCACGTGCGCGGACCGGATGAGATAGACGATGTAGATGGCCTTGACGCTCTCCTCGACGAGCGGGCCCACGTAGCGCCGGAGGACCGTCGGGTCCACCCCGTGGTCGAGAAGGATTCGATTGAGGAAGAGGGAGACCAGGGCGGCCAGGAGCCCCGCCCCGATCGCCAGAGCGACCGAGCGGCGCGACACGAGCTTGTAGCTGTCCATGAGGATCAGCGCGGCGAGAAAGAGGAGAACGGGAAGAAAGCCGACGACGAGGATCAGGACGCTCACGCGCGGGCCGTCACAGGATCTTGAGCGAGACCATCCACTCGTCGCTCTGGCGCAGGCCCTTCAGGAAGGCCCTCGCGTATCCCCATGACAGCGTGAGCTTCTGGTTGACGAAGGCCGTGAGCCGAACGTCCATCTGCGCGCCGATCGTGCCCGCCTCGGTCCGGTCCGGCGTGCTGTCCAGATTCGTCAGGAGGCCTCCGGCGAAGACGGACGTCTTCAAGAACGAGGCGTAGAAGGCCGGATTCCCCACGCCGCCGAATCGGATGGGGGGAAGATTCCAGTCCAGCATGCTCCGCACGAAATTGGTCCCCGCGATCTCGTCCAGCGCGACCCCCGGAAAGGAGGCGTAGTCCCGGTAGCGCTTGGGATCCTGGTAATCGAGCCAGTTGTTGCCGAACCCTCCGAAGTAGAAATTCGCGAACGGCTCGTTCCGGTCCCCCGGCGAATATCCCGCGGCCGAGCGGAGCCAGAGCGAGGAGTGCGTTACCGGAAGCGGGGCTCCGAGATCGAGCCCGGCGTATCCCATGGGAAACGTCCTCCATGCGGAATGGCCGGGGCGCTGGAAGAGAACGGTGTTGGCCGTGCCGTTCATCTTCCACTTGTACCCTCGCTCCGGCTCGACCCCGCCCAGAGAGGATCGAAGATCGGTGAAGGTCAGCTGCGCGCTGCCTGCCACCAGCTTGTCCACTCCGGGCGAGGTGGCCACGTTCTGAGCGTCCGGAAGGATGTCCAGCCCGCCGTACCCGGTCACCGTCGAGGAAAAGTCGAAATGCCTCGGCGGGTCCAGGAGGAGCGCGCGCGTGAACGTGGCTCCCGCCGCGTAGCCCTTGCGTCCGACCTTCGTCGGCCCTACGAGATCGTAGAAGCTCGCGCCGTTCCACTTCGCCTGGTAGCTCCAGTCGCCATGCCGGTAGGCGCCCGCGAGGTGTACCCGCTCCTTGCGATCCAGCCGGCCCGAGGGCGAGTACGATCCGGAGAGATCGAGCGTGGTGAAGCCCAGCGGATCGGAGAAATCGAGCCTGAGGCCGAACGCCGTGACGTCCTTGTACCCCTCGACGATGGGATACATCGAGGAGAGTCCAAGCTCCCGGATGCCCCGGTAGGGCCCGGCGTAGGTCGCCAGGGATTCCATGTTGACCCCCACCGGCGAGGGCGCCATCCAGCGCTTCACGATCGGATGCTTCTCCGCGATCTCGGCTCCCAGGAACGTGACCGCGCTCACGTCCGTGACCGGCTGGGGATCCACGAGCGCGGGCACGAACCCCTTCCCCGTGAACCGGAACACCACCAGCGAATCCCGCGCGACCGGAAGCGGACGGAAGAATCCGGTCTCTCCGTTCGTGACCACGCTCATCGAGTCGCCGTCGAAGTGCCACTGGAAGATGTTCGAGACGCCCGTGTAGTAGGAGCTTCCGTAGAGGCTCCTTCCATCCTGGGAGAACACGAACCCCGCGGGAGCCGCCGCCCCGAAGTCGTGAAGGGTGGTGGAGGTGGTATCCCCCTCGAGAAGGCTTCGCGTGCGCCACACCCGCAGGGATTGCCGCCCGCTGACCTCGGCCAGGGTTCCCGCAAGCGATTGTCCATCCGGGGAGATGTCGATGTCGTAGAGGTCGTTTCCGAACGACCAGGAGTAGACCTGGTTCCAGTCGTTGTAAGGGTACGGAAGCTTGACGAGGGTCGAGATCCCGTTGAAGTGGCGCACGCCCCAGAGCGCGCGCGTCGTCCGGTCGAAGACGAGGTCCCCGATCCGCGCGTCCTTGATCAGCACGCGCGATTTCCCCGTGGCCGGGTCCAGGTCGCAGAGGTCGCGCCAGTCGTTGTTGTCGGTCGTGTAGAAGAGCTTCTTCGCGTCCGGATCGTAGGCCAGGGAGCACACGAAATAGATGGCCGGCCCCTTCACCTCGCGCAGCTTGCGGATCGGCCCGCCGTCGAGCGGGATCGCCCCGACGAATGCGACCGAGCCGGGATAATCCACCGCGGCGTAGATCGTCCTCGAGGGCGGGTCGTAGAAGGCGCGCGACACGGAGCCCAGCGCGTAGTCCGTGAGATCGCGGGACGGGGTGATGCGGTGCAGCCGGATCGAGTCCAGGTTCGCCTGCTGGAACGCATGCTCCCACTGGATCCAGTTCTGCCAGGCCTGGGCGAGGGGCAGGCCGTACACCTTCCGGAACTGGGAGGCGAAGTAGCGCTTGCTGCCCGGCGGACGGGACACCCACTGGATGAGGCTCTCGGGGGAGTAGCGGTAGGCCAGATAGCTCATGAAGCGGGTTCCGTAGAGGTAAGAGTTGGCTCCCGCCTGGAAGTCGACCTTGGTTCCTTCCGCCTCGAGCCCCAGCGGATCGTAGAAGCGGGTCGAATCCCGGACCATGGAGCGGAACACCATCTCGTCGTACGGGCCCTGGGCCCTTCCCAGCCCTCCGGCCATCCACGTCTCCATGAAGACCGCGATGCCTTCGTGGTACCAGCGCGGCGCGGCGCGCCGGGGAACGCACAGGTTCTGATACAGGATCGATTCCGGATGCTCGTTCGTCTCGCGCACCTTGCCGCGAAACAATGCTCGGAAGAACCGGTCCGCTCCCGCGGCCTGATCCAGCGCCACGACGTGGACGACCTCGTGGTTCATCGTGAAGTTGATCCGCTCGTTCGACGGGCCGGTCTCGTAGACGTAGGTCGCGGGGGCGATGTGGACGCTCATGGTGTTCCTGGGGTTCACGAAGACGCCCGCGTTCCCGAAGTCGGAGATGTCGTCCAAGTAGACGTTCACCTTCTCCTTCGGGGTGTAGTGAAAGAGCTTCTCGTGGAACCTCATGGAGTTCTCGAAGCAGCGCGAGGCGTACACGGAGAGGAAGGTGAGCGTGCCCGCGTTGTACACGAGACGGAGGTCGTCTGTCTCGATGGTATCGAGCCCGGCGTTCGTTGGGACGGGAAGGAGGAACAGGAGAGCGGCCGTGATGGCCCAAAGGCGCAGGACTCGGTGCTTCATCGACCCCCTCTACCCAGGAAAAGACGAAGAGACCCCGGACGATTCCGGGGTCTCCGCGCCTTGACGATATTCGGGCTCGCTACTCTCCGTTGTTCTCGCTGATCACCTTCTGCACGTCCGGCACGCTCGCGAGCTTCTGGAACTGATCGTTCGCCACGAGCTGCAGGAAGCTCTGGTTCTGGACGAGGTTCATGAAGTCCTTGCTCTGGACCAGCTTGTTGAATTCAGGGTGCTGCTTTCCGAACCGCTTCATCCCGTCGGCGTCCGGCAACGTGATCCGGCGTCCGCCATCGGCATCGGGCAGGGTCACCCGGCGGCCACCATCGGCATCCGGCAGGGTCACGCGACGACCACCGTCGGCATCGGGAAGCGTGGTCCGGCGTCCGCCATCGGCATCAGGCAGCGTGGTCCGGCGTCCACCATCGGCATCGGGAAGCGTGGTCCGCCGACCGCCATCGGCATCAGGCAGCGTGGTCCGGCGCCCGCCATCGGCATCGGGAAGCGTGGTCCGGCGTCCACCATCGGCATCGGGAAGCGTGGTCCGGCGGCCACCATCGGCATCCGGAAGTGTGGTGCGACGACCACCGTCGGCATCCGGGAGCGTCGTCCGGCGTCCGCCATCGGCATCGGGAAGCGTGGTCCGGCGGCCACCATCGGCATCCGGAAGCGTGGTGCGACGTCCACCGTCAGCGTCCGGAAGCGTGGTGCGACGTCCACCGTCGGCATCCGGAAGCGTGGTGCGACGTCCACCATCGGCATCAGGAAGCGTGGTGCGACGACCACCGTCAGCGTCCGGAAGCGTCGTCCGGCGGCCACCGTCGGCATCGGGCAGCGTGGTCCGGCGACCACCGTCAGCGTCGGGGAGCAGGAACGTTCTCTGAAAGTCAGCCGTGGTGACGAGCTGCCAGAACTCCTGGGTCTGGGAAAGCTTCTTGAATTCGGGAGTGGCGATCACCTTGTGGAAGAGATCGCTTTGGAGCAACGCCTGAACTTGAGGATCCGCGAGCACGACATCCTTGTCATTGATCTGCGTCGCGGTGTACCGCTTGGCGGCGCCGATCGTCCCCTCGGTACCCGACTTCGGCGGGATGATCCCCGTGAAATGGGCCACCGCGATCCCAACGACCGCGACCACAACCAGTCCCAGAATGATTCCCGGTCTCTTCATCGCATCCTCCTTACCTTCCAGACATCCCCAGGCGTTTCGGCGAACTCGCTGCGTCGCCATCCGCTCTGTCACAAATACAGCTCGAGTCGAAAAAGGTTGGTGACTCCCGCGCGATCTCCCTACCTCCTAGCTGCCGGTCCGGGGAGCTCCGTCATGAGCCCGCCGTGGACAGTTTCATCCGGGGAGTGGATGCGGATGCGGAGTGGTGACCCGGCAGGTCCTCTCCGCGCCAGATAGAGGAGGTACTGGCTTTGGCCCAACCGCTGCATCCTAATGGAAAGGCGGCCAGAACCAAGCATTACCTCGTTTCCGGCGGTTGCCTGGCGCACCGCAATGGCGCCCCAGGCGGCGGGATCGAACTCGAGGATCACGTCCGTGCCTGGCGGAGCCTCCAGAGTCAGGCGGGCCAGGAGCTGGTCCTTTGCCAGCAAGGTTTCCGCGGAGATGTGACCCTCCCTCAACTTGAAGTCCCTACTGGCGATGCGCTGATACGTCACTCCCTCGGACGGCGCCATCATCGTGCCGGTCACGGGGCTCAGATCGATGCCCGGGCGATTCATCACGTTGCCGCTGATCACCGCGAACGCGAGGACACCCAGCGCCGCCCCGGCCGCAAAGGAATAGGCGTAACGGAGGCCGGGACGAACGCGAAACGCGGACACGATCGTCCCGAGCCATCCTTCGCGTGCCGGAGGCGCCGCGGAGCGCAGGCGAATCTCACGGAGGACGTTCTGCTTCAGATTGGCCGGCGGGTCTTCCAGAGGAGCCCGGCGCAGGGCGGAGAACACCTGGCCCAGCTTCTGGTATTCGGCCTGGGCCTTCTCGCTCGACTGGAGGAAGCGGCTCAGCCGCTCCGATTCCTCGGGCGTCAGAACCCCCTCCAGCCGGTCGTTCATGAGCCGTAGCAGTTCCTGGTCGTTCATAGCTGTCGGATCCCATGCTTGGAGAACATGTCCCCGAGAAGCTGCCGTGCCGTGTAGAGACGGGATTTCACGGTCTTCTCGGGCACCTCGAGCACGCCGCTCATCTCCTGATACGAAAGCTGCGCAAAGTGCCGGAGCACGATCACCTGACGGTAGTCCGGCGAGAGCTCCGAGAGCGCCGCCTGGATCGAATCGCGGAGCTGATGGCGGTCGCATTCCTCGTCGGGACCGCACTCCCGGGACGGGAGCGATTCATCCAGAGGCTCCAGGCGCCGGTTTCTGCCCAGGTGATTGAGCGATTCGTTGATCGTGATCCGGTATACCCAGCTGAAGAACCTGTGCTTCCGGTCGAAGGAACCGAGGTTCTCGTACGCCTTCAGGAAGACGGTTTGCGTGATGTCGCGCGCGTCTTCCCGGTTCCCCACCATCCGGAGCGAGACGTTGAAGAGCACCCGCTGGTAGCGGTCGATCAGCTCCCCGAACGCCCCCCCATCCCCATCGAGGCACCGCACCAGCAGGTCATCTTCTTCCTGTTCCACCCTAAGTACAGGAGAGGGGGCGGAAAGTTGGCGGGTGTCACTCAAGGCGGAGCACCTTGTCGAGTCCGGCGTACACGAAGACCGACCGGATACGCGGCTTCAGATTCGTGAGCACCAGGCTGTGGCCGGAGTCACGGAGACGCTTGAAGGTCTGGACCAGGACCCCCAGACCCGCGCTCGAGACGTAGTCCAGGTCCGTGAGATCGATCGTGGACGGCCCGTTCAGCGTCAGGAGCGTATCTTTCGCCCGATCCGCCTGAGCGGCGTCGAGTCTTCCCCGGAGCCGCACCACGCCTCCCGGCTGAACGTCGATCTCGAGCATCAGAGGGGAAACCTCTTCGTCAGGGTGATGATGGCGCTCCGCTCCCGGTACTCGTAGCGGATCGAGTCCGAGATCCGCCGCACGAGGCGCAGCCCCACCCCTTCACCGCCCGGAGCGCCCGCGGGGGGAGCTGCGGTTGGATCGAAGGAATCCACGTCGTAGTCTCGAAGCGTCAGGACCAGCTCCGGAACGTCCCCTTCCAGCCCGACGCTCACGTCCGGGCCGCCGCCCTTCGCGTGCCGGAGCATGTTCGTGAAGATCTCCTCCACGAGAAGATCCACCGTGAACGAATGCTCCGCATCAAAACCCTTGTGACGGACGTAGTCGGCTACGAAGCGCACCATCGGCTCCAGCGAGCCGAGATTTCGCGGGAATCGGCGCTCGACCATTCGGGGTTGCTTTCGTTGAGATCCGCCTTCCGTTCGCGATCTCCAGTAGTGGGGTCAGTATCCACTACCCGATCTGCTGCCCGCGTGGGAGAGGGGCTCAGACCTTGCAATCTAGTCTGTATCGAGGGGCGATACAAGGAGCGCGAATGGCCCGAGGCGGCCCTGGGGCAGCAGACACTAACTGACAACGTAACAATAACTTATAACTGCCGGATTTCGAGATAGAGCCTCCATCGTGGCCCAAGAACTTCCGACCCCAATCCTCTTCGGTCGCACCTCGACCTGAACCCCGCCCTGTAGACGAGGTGCTCGTTCCCGTCTTTGCGGCTCGCGTCATTTCGCGCCCGCCGTCCGAAGCCATTCCCTCGCCTGCGCGTGTCCCGGGTCGAATGTGACCGCGGTCCTCCACTCCTCGACCGCGCGCGCGCGCTGGCCCTCCTGCCAGAAGATGGCGCCCCGGTTGAAATGGAGCTCCGCTTCGAGCGCGGGATCCCGCCGCTTCGTCGCCTGGATCCCGATCGCGCGGTCGGTCTCCCGGAGCGCCTCGTCGTAGCGGCCGAGGCCGTAGTAGAGCACCCCGAGACTCTGGTACGAGGTGACGTTCTCCACGGTGGCGCCGCGCCGGAGGAGGCGCTCCGCCTCGGCCCATCGTTTCTGCTGCATCCGCACGTCGGCGAGGTTGTTGAACACGCGGTAATCCAGGCTCTTCGTCATCGCGAACGTCCAGAGCGAGTCGGAGTCCTTCCACACCTTCGAGTAGGAGAGGGTCCGGAGCGTGAATCCGACCAGGAGCCAGAGCGCCACGACTCCCACGGCAAGTGCCCGGGGAGCCGGGAGCGGCTTCCGCCGCCACGCTCCCGCGTCGGCGAGCGTGGCCGCGATCGCCCAGCAGAATCCGATCGAGGGGGCGTAGAGGTAGCGATCCGCCATGTAGGTCACGAGCGGGAAGAGGAGCGCCGGCAGGAGCGTTAGGAAGACCCAGACCACGCCCAGGAACTCCTGGCGCCGCTTCCACCGGTACAGGAGAACCGCCAGCACCGGCAGCACGAGAAGTCCGGCGAGCTGGACCGTGGTGGCCGCGAAGCTGGGCGCGATGCCGGGGAGGTCGTAGTCGGGGTTCCCTTCCCTTCCAAAGAGAAGCGCCAGGTAGTTCCAGACCGCGTGCCCCTTCACCGCGAGATACCGGATGGGCTCGTGGGCGTAGGCGGCCTGCGCGGTCACCTGCGCGCGGGAGTTCAGGAGCATCAGCGGGGCGGCGAGGAGGGCGTAGGGGATCTTGGACCCCAGCGCCCGGAGCCAGGGAACGGTCTTCCCGCGCCCCGCCTTGCCTTCCGGCATGCGGTCCAGCACGAGGAGGAACGCGGGCAGGGGCGCGACGCTCACCTTCGAGAGCATCCCCAGAAGGAACCAGGCGCAGGAACCGAGATACGGAACCAGGCGCAGCCTGTTTCCACGGCGCGCCTCGAGGTAGCTCCAGAGCGACAGGAGAAGGAAGGTCGTGGAGAGCAGATCCTTCCGGATCGAGACCCACGCGACCGCCTCGACGTGGGCCGGGTGCACGGCGAAGAGAAGCGCCGCGACGAGCCCGACCACCGCGTCCCCGCTCAGCCGCCTCACGACGAGGAGGCAGAGAACGCTGTTCACCGCGTGGATCAGGACCGAGCTCAGGTGGTAGCCGCCCGCGTTCATTCCCCAGATCGCGTGGTCCAGCATGTACGAGAGCAGATGGAGCGGGAGAAAGTTCTGAAAGTAGGGGCGCGTGAAGATCGCCTTCAGGTTCTCCCACGTGAACGCCCGGATCCAGGGATTCGTGACGACGTAGATCTTGTCGTCCCAGTTCAGGAACGCGTAGGCGCGCGTGCCCCAGAAGACGGCCAGGGCCGAGAGGAAGACCACCAGCGCGGCGAGCAGCGTGCCGCGGCGTGAATCGAGGGCCGCGTGCGCCGGATGCGGGGGCGCCCTCACCCGTCTCGGGAGGACTCGGCAGGGATGGGAGGAGGAGCGGCCGCGGGCTCCATGCGGAGCTTCCGGCCTTCCGGCTCGAAGATCGAGAAGCGCCGGATTCCCCAGCGGTGAAGCCGGTACTTGGCGCAGACGCTCAACACCCCCAGGCCATAGCGCACGGCGCGGGGAAAGGAGATGCTCGAGGCCTCCCCGAAGTATCGCGTGGGACAGCTCACCTCCCCGATCTGGAACCCGAACGAGACGACCTGCGCCAGCATCTCGTTGTCGAAGACGAAGTCGTTCGAGTTCTCCTCGAGCGGAAGGGATTCCAGCACCGCGCGGCTGAACGCGCGGTAGCCGGTGTGATACTCGGAGAGCTTGCGGCTCAGGACGACGTTCTCGATGAGGGTCAGGATCCGGTTCGCGACGTACTTGTAGCGGGGCATCCCGCCGGTGAGCGCGCTCTTCCCCAGCATGCGCGACCCGAGCACGGTGTCGTAGATGCCCTTGGCCACCATGGACGCCATCGCGGTCACGAGCGCGGGGGTGTACTGATAGTCTGGGTGCACCATGATGACGACGTCCGCCCCGCATCGGAGCGCCTCGCGGTAGCAGGTCTTCTGATTCCCGCCGTAGCCGAGATTTTTCGGGTGCACGAAGGTCGTGATTCCGAGGCGGTGCGCGAGTGCCGTGGTCTCGTCCTGGCTGGCGTCGTCCACGAGAATGACGTGGTCCACGATCTCATGCGGCAGCTCCTCGTAGGTCTGCCGCAGCGTCCGCGCCGCGTTGTACGCGGGAAGAACGACCACGACGCGCTTCCCATGAATCATCGCGAGCTCCCCATCGTTCCCTTCCTTTCTCCCGCGGCTCCCCGGGGCGCCGCGGCGGCGTCCAGGCGCTGGCGGGCCAGATCCCGGTTCGTGCGGGCATCGGAGTTCTGGGGGCTGAACGTAAGCCCCTCCTCCGCCGCGCGCAGCGCTTCCTCGTTCTTGCCCAGGGCGAGATAGGCCGCGGACAGATTGCTCCACGACGCCGCGCGCGCGTCCTTCTCCCCGAACCACTCCCGGCGCACCGCGAGCTCGAGGGTGTCCCTGGCGTCGCCCCAGCGGCGGTCCAGGAGCGCCATATATCCAAAGAGGGCCAGCGGCTGCGCCAGCTCCGGATAGATCGCCACCGACCGCTCCGCGACCCTGCGCGCCTCGGGCACGTTGCCGAGCGCCAGGAGCGCCATCGACTCCTGGTCCAGCACCTGAGCGTTCACGGGATCGCGTCTCATGGCTTCGTCGAACGCGCGGCGCGCGTCCGCCTCCGTCGCCTCGGGAGGACGGAGCGCCGCCTGCGCCGTGGCCACCCTTCCGAGGTTCGAATGCATGTACGGGTTCTCGGGCTCCGTCGCGATGGCCGACCGAAGCGCCGCCGCGGCCCCCCGGAGCAGGTCGCGCTTCCGCTCGGGATCCGGCTCGCTCCCGGACTGGACGAGAAGCGAGTTGCCGAGGAGATTCTCGTACCTCGCGTCCCAGGGAGCATACCCCGATGCCTGCGTGAGCGCCCACGCCCGATACGGGCTTCCGAGGGGCGCCTTCATCGCCCTCTTTTCCCGGAGCTGGGCCAAGAGGGGAAAATACACCAGCTGCCCGAAAAGAAACGCCGCCGGGACCAGGGCCAGAGCCATCGCCCACGCCGGCGCCCCCTCGCGCCTGCGTTTGCCCGGATCACGCCGCGCCGCGAGGGCCGGATCCCCGGCCGCCGCGGACGAGAGCCAACCCGCCATCGCGGCGGCGAGGCTCCCGAGCGCCGCCACGGTGAAGCTCGTGAGATCCTGCGCGGCGAAGGCCGCGAGTGAGGCGCTTACCGCGATCGCGCCCCCTCGCACCGCGGCCTCCTTCCGCTTCACCGCGCGGGCGGCCGCGAGTGCCACCAGGGCGATCACGGCCAGGGCCGCGGCCCCGCCCACGATGCCCTGCGCCGCGAGGATCTGGATCGCCTCGTTGTGCGCCTTGTTCGGCGTGCCCCCGAACTCGATCTCCCAGTAGCGCGGGTCGCGATAACGGGGGTAGGCAATCCCGAACGCGTCCACGCCCACGCCCAGCACCGGATGATCGCGGGCCATCTGAAGCCCGGCCTGCCAGATCAGGATGCGGGACCGGGTCGTGGGCGCGCGGGTGCTCGCGATCTGCCGGACACGATCGGCCAGATGGGCTCCCATCGGCGCCCGCGCGAAGAAGAACGCGGCCAGGCCCGCCACGAGGAGGGAGATCCAGAGCGCCGCCGGAACCGGAGATCCCCGCCCCGATCCTCGATCCGGGGCGGAGCGAATACCCGAGGCGTAGAGGGTCAGGGCGGCCCAGGTCAGCGCCCCCGCGAAGAGACCGATCCACGCGCCGCGCGAGAGCGTGGCCGCGATCACGATGCCGGCGATCGTCACGCAGAGGCCCCACCCGATCCGCCCCGCCGCGCTCCGCGAGCCTAGGGCGAGCCAGAGCATGAGAGGCGCCGTCATCGCGAGATAGGCACCCAGCATGTTCGGGTGGCCCAGCGTCCCGAACACGCGCACGTCCCCCTCGAAGGTCGCGGTCCGTCCCCAGACGAGCGGATCCCATCCCAGGAGCTGCACGAGCGCATAGAGCGAGGTCACGATGCCGGCGAAGCCCGCGGCCCTCGCGAAGCGGAGGAGGGTCTGGGGCTGGCCGCGCGATACCGCGCGCGAGGCGAAATAGACGGTGGCCGTCGAGAATGCCGCGACCAGCCCCGCCGTGCTGTCCGGCGCGCCGTGGAGACTCAGCGCGGGGTTGGGAGAGGCGATCGTGGACGCGATCGAGGAGCCGAGAAAGAGGACCACGCCCGCTCCCAGGGGATCGCGGCGCGCCCACGCGGCGGCCCTTCCCGGAATCGACCGGACATGCCGCCAGGGCCCCGTGAGGGCGATCGCCGCGAGCTCGAGCGAGAGGGCTCGCCAGAAGAGCGCCAGGGCCCCCGTCGTCAAGAGGAATCCCTGCGGGATCTCGAAGCATTCCTGGGTGAGGCGGGAGAACACGACCGGAACGAGCGCGAGCAGGCCGATGAGGACGATCTCCTCGATCGGAAGGCGGGTACCGGGACTGGACTTTGGTCTCATGCGCGGCGGAGAGTAAGACACCCCATCGCCTCCGGGCGACGGGGTGTCTCGAAACAAGGACGACGAAGCAGTATCGAGATTACTTGAGGTGCTTCGAGACGAGCTTCGTCATCTCGAACATGCTCACTTGGCGCTTGCCCCCGAAGACCGCGCGGAGCTTCTCGTCCGCGTTGATCATCGTTCGCTTGATCTTGTCTTGCAGATTGTTCTTCTTGATGTAGGCCCAAAGCTTCTTCGTCACCTCGGTCCTCGGCATCGCTCTCGACCCGATGACTTCGGAGAGTGTAGCGGAAGGCTGCATGGGCTTCATGAATGCTGCGCTGGGACCACGCTTCTTGGCCGACTTCTTCTTCGCCGACTTTTTCGCGGCCTTTTTTGCGGGCATGCACCTCTCCTTTCGTGAGCGTCCTGCCGATCCGGACTCGTCGGCACCGAAGGGAAATTACTATCACGGACGGGGGGAGAGGGCAAGTTCTCATAGGTAAAATCGAAGAAACGTGGATTCCGGGGAGGGGACACGGCAGGCAGAAAAATGGAGCGGAAGACGGGATTTGAACCCGCGACAACCACCTTGGCAAGGTGGAGCTCTACCGGGCTGAGCTACTTCCGCTCTCGAGAAACTGTCGTAGGGACGCCGGAATTCTAATCCCCAGGGGGCACCCCGTCAAGCGAGCGAGGCGCGTCCCGGCCCCGTCTCCTCGACCGTCTCCAGCCATTTATGAAATCCCGTGCCCATGCGCCGCGAGGCGTTCGCCTGGCGGTAGAGCTGGAGATACTTGCGTGCAGACGCCTCCCAGGAGAAATCACGCGCCATGCCGTTCCGCCGCACGCGGGCCATCTCGCGAGGCGCGGCGTAGAGGCGGATCGCTTCCTCCACCGCGTGAAGCAGCGCCTCGGGCGTGTAGGGGGTGAACACGATGCCGGTGCCGTCCTCCGATCCGGGACCGTACGGCGCGACGGTGTCCGCCAGCCCTCCGGTCCAGCGCACGACCGGCACCGTCCCGTAGCGCATGCTCATCATCTGGTTCAGCCCGCTGGGCTCGTATCGGGAAGGCATGAGGAAGAAGTCGCTGCCCGCCTCGATGCGGTGCGCCAGCGGGTCGTCGAACCCCTTGTGGAATTTCAGCCGATCCGGCCAGCGCTTCTCCAGAGCCAGGAAGAGCTCCTCGTAGCGCTTCTGCCCGCTGCCCAGGACCACCCACTGCGCGGGGAGCGCGAGCAAATGCTCCGACGCGGCCTCGATGAGATCGAACCCCTTCTGCTCCGCCAGCCGCGAGATCATTCCAAACAAGGGAAGGCCCTTCTCGCGTGGAAGTCCGGATTCCCCGAGCAGCGCCTCCTTGCAGGCGCCCTTTCGCTCCAGGCTCTCCGCGTCGTAGCGCGCGGCGAGCAGCCGGTCCGTGCGCGGATTCCAGATCCGGACGTCGATTCCGTTCAGGATTCCCACCAGGTCCGCGTGGCGGGCATTCAGCACTCCTTGTAACCCGAACCCGAACTCCTCGCCGGACTGGATCTCCTCCGCGTAGCGCTCGCTCACCGTGGTGATCACGTCCGCGAAATGGATTCCCGCCTTGAGGTAGTTCATCTTTCCCCAGAACTCGAACGGCGAGAGCGGATAGAAATAGGGGGCCGGGAATCCCGCGATCGCCATCGAGTCCGGATCGTAGACCCCCTGATATCCCAGGTTGTGGATGGAGAGGACAGTGGCGGTCATCTGGAAGAAGGGGTCCTCGGCGTAGAGGGTTTTCAGATACGCGGGGACCAGGGCCGCCTGATGGTCGTTGACGTGGATCACCTCGGGCGCGAACGCCAGCGCCCGCATCGCCTCGATGGAGGCGCGCGCGTAGAAGGCGAAGCGCTCGGCGTTGTCGGCGAACGCTTCGCCGGTCGCGGGATCGTTGTAGATCCCGGGCCGGCCGAAATAGCGCTCGTTCGCGATGAAATAGTTCGTGAGGTGGGGCGGAAGATCGGGCGCGCGGAGCGCGTAGACGAGCGCCTGCGTGTCCTCGCCCCGCACCGGCACCTCGATCTTCGAGACGAGCTCGAGGGAGCTCCCCTCGGGAAGCTCGAGCGAGGCGTAGCGCGGCAGGAACACCGCGACCGAACAGCCGAGATCGGCGATCGATCTCGAGAGCGCCCCCACGACGTCGGCCAGCCCCCCCACCTTGGCGAAGGGAACCGACTCGGCGCTCAGCATCGCGACGCGGAAACGCTGGGTCACGTCAGAGCTCGATGTCGCGCAGGTACTGCGCCGCCTCTTCGGGAGACGTGGGGTTGATGTAGAAGCCCGACCCCCACTCGAATCCCGCGACCTTCGTCAGCTTGGGCATGATCTCGATGTGCCAGTGGTAGTAGTCGAGCCGCGTGTCGCGGCACGGGGCGCTGTGCACGATGAAGTTGTAGTGGGGCTTGTTCAGCGCCTTGTTGATGCGGCCCAGCGTGTCCTTCAGCGACTGCGCGAGCGAGGCGAACTCGCTCTTCTGCGAATCCTCGAACGCGGAGATGTGGCTCTTGGGCAGGATCCAGGTCTCGAAGGGAAAACGCGGAGCGAACGGTCCGAAGGAGATGAAGTGCTCGTTCTCGGAGACGATGCGCTTCCCCTCGCGCTGCTCCTGCTCGATCATGTCGCAGAAGACGCAGCGCTCCTTCATCCGGTAGTGCTGGAGCGCGCCGTCCAGCTCCTCGGTCACGACCTTGGGGATGATGGGCGTGGCGACGAGCTGCGTGTGGCTGTGCTCGAGGGAGGCGCCGGCATTCTCCCCGTGGTTCTTGAAGATGAGGATGTAGCGGAACCGGTTGTCGTTCTTGAGATCCACGACGCGGTCGCGGAACGCCCAGAGCACGTTTTCGATCTGCTCCTGGCTCAGCTCGCTCAGCTCCTTCGTGTGATCGTTCGTCTCGATGATCACCTCGTGCGCGCCGATCCCGTTCATCTTGTCGTAGAGCCCCTCGCCGCGGCGGTCCAGCCCGCCTTCGATCTGGAGCGCGGGAAACTTGTTCGGCACCACGCGCACGGTCCAGCCGGGCGTGTTGGGCAGCGTTCCGGGCTCGCGATAGGCGAGGACCTCGGGCGGAGTCTTGTCCTCGTTGCCGGGATCGAAGGGACACATCTTCCCGCTCGAGACGGGCGGTCCCGATCCGTTGAAATCGGACGGGCGCCTGCCACGCTCGGTCGAGATGATCACCCAGCGGCCGACGACGGGGTCTTTACGAAGCTCGGGCATAGCTCTCCATTCTAGTGGGGGTTCTCCCGGAGGTCAATCCGGACGGAGCTCCTGGGTTCTGCGTTAAGTTCATTCCAGCCGGTGAGTTGCCTCCGGCGAACATCGGATCCGAAACGCGCCCGGGAATCCCGACCGGACCGCTTTGTCGCGTAAAGGCGCGGCCTCCTGCTCCGAGCGGTAGTCCCCGACCCGGACCTTGTAGAAGGGCGCCTCGTGAGCCACGTGGACGGCTGCCTGCAAGAGCGCGCCCGCCTCCCCGGCCATCCGGTCGGCAAGCTCCCGATCCTGGGTCGCGAAGATCTGGACGCGCCAGACCTGCCCCTCCTCTTCCGCCCCTCCCTGGGGCGCTCGGGAACCCGCCCGCGGGGCCCTCTGAGCCACGGGAAGCGGCGCCCGGGGCCCGTCCTCTGTCCCTCCCCCATCCTTTGCGGGAACAGGCTCGGGCAGGGTCGAAAGCTCCTCCGGCGTGATCTCCTCGGAGGGATCCAGGATCGCCGGGCGGCCCGTCTGCGGGGCGGCGTCGGACGCGGGCGCTCCCATGGCCGGGGACGCGGCGGGCGATGCCGAGGAGTGGGCGCAGCCCGCCGTGGCTCCCATGAGGAGCAGCGCGGCTGCCGCAACCTGGATCCTAGAGAAACTCATCGAGATCGCCTCTTGCCTTGAGCCGCTCCACGATGGCCCGCACGTCCTGCGCGCGATCGCGCCTGACGACCAGCGTGGCGTCCGCCGTGCGCACGATGATGAGGTCATGAAGGCCCACCCCCGCCACGAGCCCCCCTTCGGAGAACGCGATCACGTCCTTGGAGTCCAGCAGAAGAACCTTCCCCAGGGCCACATTTCCCTGGGCATCCCGTGATCCGGGCGCTCCGATCGCCTCCCACGAGCCGAGGTCGTCCCAGGAGAACCCGGCGCGCGCCACGAGCGCATCCTTCGAGCGCTCCATGACCGCGTAGTCGATCGAGATGGAGGGTGCCTTCTCGTAGAACCCCTCGATGGCCTTCTCCGCTCCCCGTGACGCCAGATCCCGCGGCACCGGTTCCAGGGCGGCCGAGATCCTGGGCTCGTGCGCCCGGATCTCCTCGAGCAGGAGCCGGGGAGGAAACACGAACATCCCCGCGTTCCAGAGATGGCGTCCGTCGGCCACGTACTTCGCGGCGGCCGCCGCATCCGGCTTCTCGCGGAAGGCGCTCACCCGGTGAAACGGAGACCCGGGAGCGATGGGGTCGCCCGTCTCGATGTAGCCGTAGCCGGTCTCCGGGCGCGTCGGAGGCACGCCGAAGGTCACGATGGCGTTCCGGGAAAAGGAGGTCTCCGCCGCGCGCCGGAGCTCCTCGCGGAAGCGGTCCTGGGGCTCGATCCGGTGATCCGACGGGAGGACCGCGACCACGGAGTCGTCCCCGTCCTGGATCAGCCACGAGGCGAGCGCCATGGCCGGCGCCGTGTTCCTGCCAACCGGCTCCCCGATCACCTGGCGCTTGGGCACCTGTGGCGCGATCGACTCCGCCTGCGATTTCAGATCCCGCGACGTGACGATCCAGAGATCGCGTGGATCGACCAGTCCCTGGATTCGTTCCAGCGTGTGCGCGAGCATCGGCCGGTCGCCGAGGAGCGGAAGGAATTGCTTGGGGCGAGCGCGGCGAGAGAGCGGCCAGAACCGCTCGCCGCGGCCGCCCGCGAGAATGACCGCGTGAAGGCGCATGCGCTAGCGGTACCACAGCGCCGGGGGAGCGGCAACCCGCAACCACCCCGGGGGCGCGTGCCGGGCGGCCCTCAATAGGCGCCCTTGGCCGAGAGCACGGCGGGAATCGTGCGCGCCAGGATCTCGAGGTCGAGGCCCAGCGAGAGACGGTCCACGTACTCGAGATCGAGGCGCATCCACTCGGTGAATCCGAGGTCGCTCCGGCCGCGCACCTGCCAGAGACAGGTGAGTCCCGGACGGACGGAGAGGCGGCGCAGCATCCAGGGCTCGTAGCGCTCCACCTCTTCCGGGAAGGGAGGCCGGGGTCCGACCAGGCTCATGTGCCCCTGGAGCACGTGCAGGAGCTGGGGCAGCTCGTCCAGGCTGAGCTTGCGAAGCAAGCGGCCCACGCGCGTCACGCGGGGGTCGTTGTGGAGCTTGAACGCGGGGCCCTCGGCCTGATTGAGATGGAGGAGGAGTCCGCGCAGCTCCTCGGCGCCCACCTGCATGGATCGCAGCTTGAGGAAGGTGAACTTCCGGCCGCCGCGTCCGACGCGCACCGCCCGGTGGAACACGGGACCCCGTGAGTCGGCCTTGATCGCGATCGCCGCGAGGGCGACGAGGGGCGCCGCGAGGAGAAACGCGACGGAGCCCACACCGAGGTCCAAAACACGCTTGCCGAGGCGTTGGTACAGGGGCATCGCGCGAATGTAGCACACGGTGTGGGGAGGAACGGGTCGGGGAGTCGGAGAAAAAAGGCTCGGGGCCGCGGCGTTTCCACCGCGGCCCCGGAGGCCCTTACGCGTGCTGCTGTTCCCGACTGGACTACTTCAAGATCGTGATCGTGTTCTTGAAGGTCCCGTCGGCCGTGGTTCCACGCACGAAGTAGACGCCGGAAGCCAGCTTCTCACCTCTCTGGCCACGGCCATCGATCATCGCTTCGTGGACACCCGCCGGCGCAAACGACTCGTTTACGATCGTCCGCACCATGCGCCCCTGAATGTCGAACATCTCGATCTTCACGCTACCCGGCTTCTGGGTCACGTACTCGATCTTCGAGCTCGGATTCAGCGGGTTCGGGGAAATGATTGCCACTGGCGCGGCTCCCGCGCTCAGTGCGACCGGTCCGCGGACGGTGATCTGCGTCTCGCCGTGGAACCGGCCACCTGTCGTCAGATTCCCTTCCAGGGCTACGGTGATCCGATTGAAACCGCTCGGTAGACCCGCGAATACGAACCGCAGGCCGGCGTCCGAGAAGCACGCACGGATCTCCTGGATCCCGTCGAGGTTGATGTCGGAGTTGACGACGGTCTTGTCGACGTTCGCCGGAGCCTCTCTTCCGTTGTACTGGAGCACGATCGAAGAAAGGATCACGTCCGTGTTGTTATAGGACGCGTTCACCGGCTGGATCTGGAAGCAACCCTTCGACTTGTCCTTGAACTTGTCCAGCCTGAGCGGGTTCGGCGGATACTGGAACACGTACGCCGGCACACGATTCGTGATCGTCGCCGTCGAGGTGTCCGTACCGCTCAACGGAGGCGTCCCGTTGTCGGTCACGGTC
>DASQAV010000025.1:0-7862 GCA_035635575.1 Candidatus Dormiibacterota bacterium
GCCTCCAGCTCCTTGTTCGAAGCCTCGAGCGCCGCGGTGCGGTCGGCCACCCGCTGCTCCAGCTCGGCGTCCCGCCTCTGGATCTCGGCGAGCATGTCGTTGAAGCCTTCCGCGAGAACCCCCAGCTCGTCGTCGCTGACGGAGCGCGCGCGGATGGAGTAGTCCTTGCGATCCAGCACCGCCTTCGCGGTCTCCGCGAGGATGCGGATCGGCCGCGCGATGCCGCCCTGCAACCAGGTCGAGAGCGCGAAGGCGACGCCGATGGATCCGAGGACGGCCAGGAGGATCGCCATGACCTGCACGCGCACGCGCTCGTCGAGCGCACGTAGATCGGATCTCAGGAAGAGACTGCCCAGCCGGTGGTTCCCCTCCACGACGGGCCGGGTCACGAGGAGACTGGCGTGCTCCAGGCGATTCCCCATCGCGCCGGAGGATGCCGGCACCAGAGGCGCCGAGGCACCCAGTGGATACGTCGCGAAGAGGCCCCCGTGCTCGTCATAGAGGGCGGCGGCCATGATGCTGGGATCGGTGCGCAGTCCCGCGAGGACCTGGCTCGCATCTTCCGGATTCTGGAACGCCAGCGCCGCGGTCGAGTTGGCCGCCAGGATCTCGGCGCGCGTCGACAGCTCTCGCGCGAGGAGCGCGCGAAGACTCGCGACCTCGTGGATCGTCAGGGCCGTGCCGGCGAGGGCCAGAGCCGTCGTGCTGGTCAGCATGATGGCCAGGATGAGCTTTCGCCGGATGGTCGTTCGTGGAGTCCTCATTCCTCAGCCCTTCGGCACCAGCTCCGCCTGCCGGAGAAGCTTGGAGCTGATCGTCAGCTTGGCGCTGTCGGCGGCCGCGACGTTGATGCGCAGTCTCAGCCGGTTCCTCTGGACGTCGAATCCCACGATCCCGTAGCGCGACGCGAAATCCTTCGTTTCCCCCACGGTGAGTACGCTCCGGCCGCTCAGCTTGGAGTGGATGTACTCGAACCGGGTTGCCTCGGAAGAGCAGATGAAGAGGACCTGGCAGGTGTCGACCTGATCGATCGTCCGGAAGCGCCGCACGACAAGCTTGCGCGAGCCCACGGTCTCCCCCGCCACGACCTCGTCGAGCCCCGCGCCGAACGGATCGATCCCCAGAACCCCGATCGTGATCGGCGCCGCGGAGTCGGGGAAGGTGCTCGCGGGCCAGTTCACGAAATGGGCGAACTGGAACAGGAAGATCGCCTTGAGGTCGTACTCGCGGGTCATCCGCCCGTCGGCCAGGGCCGGGCCACCGTCGGTGTGCAGGACGCCGGCCGAGATCGAGAGGACGAGGAGAAGGCGCCTCAGTAGGTCCACGTCGCCCGTCCGTAGAGGCTGCGCTCCACCTCTTTGCGTGACGCCGGCGTCCCGAACTCGGGGTGCCGGGAATCGAAGAGGTTCTGCCCGACGGCAGAGATCTCGAGCGAGGGGACGGGCCTCCAGCCCAGACGCGCGTCGGTCGCGAGGTAGGAAGGAATCTTCTGGTTCGGAAGCTCGCCGACGTAGCGGACGCCCGCATCCACCTCGAGCCCATGCGCCAGCGTCAGTGAGGACCGCGCGAACCACTGGTGGCGCGGCGAATCCCCGGCCTGCTTGACGGTCGAGGTGTCGCTCGGGGATCGAAGAATCATCCTGAGAAACGTGTAGCCTCCGCTGAGCCGCCACCCCTTCCTGGCCTCGAGCGTGGCGCTCCCTTCCACGCCGTACGTTTCCCCGTCGAGATCGTTGGCCAGGACGATCGGCGGGCCGCCTCGCACGCTCCGGAGGTTGTCGTACGAGTTGTAGAAGGTCGCGATCGCGGCGCTGAGATTCCGCGCGGGCTGTGCCTTGTATCCCAGCTCGTAGGCGAGCAGGACCTCGGAATCGAAATTGGGGCCTCCCGCAAGGAAGAAGGGAGGCGTGCTCGGAACGTAGAGGTCTCGATCCAGGCGCGAGGGCGCACGGACCGCCCGGGAAACGGCGCCCCAGAGTGTCCGCGTCGCGGATGGAGTCCAGGCGAGCCGCGTGCTCGGCTCCACCTCGACCCCGGTGTAGTCGTTGTGCTCGACCTTCGATCCCAGGGTCCAGTGGAGGACGCTCGAGAGCTCGATCTCGTCCTGGACGAAGCTGCTGTACAGGTTCCGTGTCTGATGCGAGGGAAGGAACGCGAACCCCGGCGTGTTTCCGACGACGTCCTGGGTCAGCCGGTAGCCCAGCCCCCACATCATGTCGTGTCGCTCCCCGAGGGGCAGACGATGGCGCAGCGACACATCATAGGTATCCAGGGTCTCGCGGAAGGTCAGGGGCATGTCGCGGAGGCTGTGATCGTAGTACGCGTTGAGCTGCATGTCGGAGTGTTCCGCGAGCCGGCGGGTCCAGCGGGTCATCACATTGCGTCCGCCAATCTCCATGTCGTCCGTGAAGCGCTGATCGGCGGAGCCCTTGTAGATGTCCCCCTGGATCGTGAGGTCGCTGGAGGGTCCCCATCCGCCGTCGAGGCGAAAGCCGCCCTGGTCCGTCTTGAAATCGTCGCCCACGTCCTGGCCGTTGGGGCGGACCGACGAGTCCCGATCGAGCACCTTGCCGTAGAGACGGAAGAAGCTACGCGAGCCCAGCTTCCCGCCGTAGCGAAGGCCGCCGAATCCGCGCTCCGGGCTCCCGGCGCCGCCCATCACCAAGAGGCCCTGCGTGTCGGCGGCGCGCTTGCTGATGACATTGATGACGCCGTTCACCGCGTTCGCGCCCCATACCGTGGCCCCGGGTCCGCGGATCACCTCGATCTGCTCGACGTCATCCAGGAACACGTCCTGGGCGTCCCAGAACACTCCCGAGAAGAGCGGCGTGTAGACGCTGCGGCCGTCGATGAGGACGAGGAGCTTGTTGGCGATCGTGCCGTTGAATCCCCGCGCCGTGATCGCGTACTGCCGGTTGTCTACGCGCGCCACTTCCACCCCGGGGATGTAGCGCAACGCCTCGGGAATGCTCAACGCGCCCATGCGCCGGATGTCGTCCCCGGTGACCACCTTCACCGCCGCGGGAGTCGCGGAGAGCGCCTCGGGTTTGGTCGAGACGGTGGTGACCTCGAGGTTGAACAGCTCCTCGATGCTCATCTTCTTCAAGTCGCCTCGGGACTCGACTCCTTCCGGAAGAGATTCCGCACTGGCGGCGGGCGGGAGCGCGGAGAGGAGAAGCGCCGCGACGAGAGGAGCGAATGTTCGGCCGACGTCCATGTGACCTCCGGAGTGGTCTCGCGTTTCCCTTCGATCAAGGGTGCGTGAGCCGCGCGAGGAACGTGCTTACCCGTATGGGACATCGGCTGTTCCGTTGGATTTCTTGAGGCATCCGGGGGCCCGAAGGCGGCCGGGCGCGAAGGGGCGGATCGCATGGGTTTCGTGTAGACTCTCCGGCTCATTCATTGGGACTTGCGGTCCGGAGCACACCCGGCGTGTTCGCCTCGAGACAGAAAGTTGCATTTCGCACGGTTCCGGGAGGTCATCATGGAAGATCGTGTCCTCGGGATCTGGAAACGAACCGGCCGGTGAGCAACCGGCGCATCCATGGGAAGATCGCGATGAAGTGGCTATTCAAGGAAGAGCCGACGCACTACAGCTTCGACGATCTGGCGAAGGACAAGAAGACTTCCTGGTCGGGCGTCAGAAACCCCGTCGCGCAGAAGCACCTCCGATCGGTGCGCAAGGGCGACCCTGTCTTCTACTATCACACGGGCGACGAGAAGTCGGTCGTCGGGGTCATGAAGGCTCTGAGCGACGCGTATCCCGACCCGGCGGACCGGTCGGGAAAGCTCTATTCGGTGGATGTCGGGCCGATCGGGAAGCTGAAACGGCCGGTGACCCTGGCCGAGATCAAGGCGGACAAGCGCTTCGCGGACATGCCTCTGACCCGGATGCCTCGCCTCTCTGTGATGCCGGTCACCGATGCGCAGTGGAAGGCCATCGAGGACATGTCGGGGGCCTGACTCGACTTCGGGCGGCTCGCCTGGCCCGCAACCTGCAGCAAAAAAGTCAATTACAACGAGGCAGATTGATCTTGACGCCCCCCTCCCGCCGTAGCAGGATGCCGCCCAAGGGGGTCTGAGCGTCGCTTCCGCATCGCGGGCAAGGGCGCCGTTACCCCCATCCAAAATCGAGACTTCGCCCAAAACAACTCCGGTCTCCCCGCCGCACGCCGGGCATGGTCTCGCCATCCTTCGCCGCACGCGGCAGCATCGGTGTCTCCGCTCGAGCGAGGACGGCAACTTGTGGAGAACGTCCCGATGCGCCGGATTCGGATCGCGTTCCTCTCCCTTTTGTTCTCGTGCGGCACCCTGCTCCCCCTTCTCGTTCAGACCTCCGCCGCGGAAGACCTGACCGGCAAGACCCTCAAGCCCGCCATCGGCGTCAAGTTCGGCATGGAGTCCGCGCTGGGATCGCTCCTCGGCGGAACCCTGACCGGCGACGTCACGCAGGTCGTCGTGCGGCGCGACGAGCCGACGAAGCTCGTGCTCGCCGTGACCTACAAGGGATTCCAGGGCGCCAAGCTCTGGTGCGAGGTCACCGGATCCGATCGAAAGACCCTGCGACAGGTGAAGCGCTCGCCCACGGTCACCCTCGAGGACGCGACCAGCGAGGTGGAGTGCACGGTCGAGCTGGATTCCAACGTGCCTGAGAACACGAACATTCGCTCCGAATACCTGCGCGTGTGCGTGGCGAAGCCGGAGAAGACGACGCCGAGCTACGTGAAGGCGTACGAGCTTTCGAAGCCGTGGCGGACAGGCATCCGGCCCGAGAACGTGCTGCTCACGGTGACGCTCAAGCCGGTAGGGACGACGCAGTCGCTGGGAGCGACACCTTCCGCACCGATTCCCCCTCGTCTGATTCTTATGCCGGCTGCCGGCGGCACGTTGCGCGGCTCGTCGCCTCAGCTGATCATGAAGAGGAGTGTCCTCCCGGCGCCAGCTCCGACAACGGGCGGCACGGCATCCTCCTCGCAGGCGATGATCGCGCAGCCGCCCCCGGGTCAGGCGGCGACGGCGTCTCCTTCCGGATCCGCCGTCAACAACCGGATCCCGATCCGCAATGCAACGTTCATGACTCCGAACACCGCCGTCATCCTGAGGACGGACATGGTGGTGAAGATGCTTCCCCCATCCACCACCGTCACCCCGATCAACCAGAACCAGTTTGGCGTGCCGGCGGAGGACCAGAACAGAGGAGCCAAGGGGCCGTCCGCGATTCCCGTCGAGCCTCTGGCCGAGCTTCGCTCGGAGGACATCGATCTCGACGCGAGCCACGTGCTCGGGGTATATCCGTCGTTCTATCCGGATCAGCAGGATTCGTTGGGGATCTTCTACTTCCTTCCTTACTCCTACTCGCTCCGGTGGACCGAGGACCAGGGCTACGACATGCGGATGATCTACTCGGCCACGCGGTCGGAGGGGCAAGCCGGCGACGTAGCCATCGCAGCGCGGCTCGACGCGGGACTGGGCATCCGCGAGCGACAGATCGCCAGCGAGCTTATGGCCGCGTACGCCAAGTCGCGTGGGTCGCGGTTCACGGCACTCCGCGCCCTGCCGGTCGACAGCATCTCGGTCTCGATCTCTGACGATCTCCGCCGCTACAGCATCCCGGCCGACAAGATCGCGGTCACCGGACTCTCGGACATCCTGGGACAGATCGACGTCTCCTGGCTTGCCGATCCCGTGACCAAGGAGAATCTGCAGCAGGCGCTCGTCGAGGACGTCGGGATCAGTGGCCGCGTGACGCTCTTCCCCTCGGGAGGGAAGCTCGCGCCGATCGACGTGCCGCTTCGGATCCGGCTCGCGGATTTCGTCACGTTCGGCCCCTTCCGGTGGAACCGAGCCGACCCGTGGCGCAACCAAACCCTCTATCCGATCCGGCTCAAGTACCTGAACGCGCTCGTCCTCGACGCGTCGTCGCGCCCCATCGTGTACTCGTGGGACCTCTCGAGCACGGTCGTCCCCCCGCAGGGGCGCGCCCAGTGGGTGGCGGGCTCGGTGCCGGGATGGATCGACTCGCAGGCGAAGCGGGTCTGGCTGGAATACGCTGTGGATGCCACGTGCGCGGCCTGCGATGAAACGGTGATCCGCTCGATCACCGGCGGCGTTTCGACCAGTGGTCCGTCGCAGATCACCTTCCACACCATCACGCCCCTCGCCGACACCGGCGGATACGAGATCGCCGCGCAAGTGCGCTCGCGATACTTCGATCCCCAATCCCACGACTCCCAGACACGGACCGTCGTGCTGTCCTCCGACAGCAAGGATTTCACGATCGGGCCTCTCTATCTCGGATCGCGCCAAGCGGGAGAGTCGGTTTCAGGGGATCCGCTGTTCGAGTACTTCCTGACGCTCACGATGAAGGACGGAACGACGTACCGGGCTACCCGATGGGTCTCGAGCGACGACCTGCGGCTCGCCATTGGAAAGCATCAGCTGGAGGAAGCGTTCGGCTCGCTTCCGGGGCCGGGAGGGTCTCGATGAGGCGCTTGGATTCAAGATTTTTCCTCTGCCTCTTGCTTCTCGGGCCGGTCCTTCCGGCTCGGGCGCTCGCGGTGCCGGATTGGAAGACGCAGCGCCCGGTGGGAGCGCTCACGATCTACGCGGACGACACCCGTCCGAATCGCTTCTATTACGCCCCCGCGGAGATCGCGGTCGTCACCACGCCCGACGGCAAGCCCGACTTCCATTTCCTCGAGACGCGCTACACCGGAAGCGCCGTGGCGCGTGATCGCGGGATGATTCTTCACAAGAGCCTTGTCACGTTCACGGTCCGGCTCCCCCACGCGCCGGCCGAAGAGGTGACCCGAGTGGCGCGCGAGCTGGGGACCTGGGCCGACCTGCGCCCCTACCCGGTGAAGAACATCGCGACCGCGCTCGTCTACGTGGTGATCGGCGGTGATACGACCTCGCTTCCCCCGGGCCGCTTCGAGGCGGCGGGTGACGCGGAGGCCTCGGGGAGCACCTGGACGGAGCGCGTCTACACCGTCGGATTGGATTCCCTGACGGCCCAGGCCTTCCGCACGGCGCTCGAGAAGGATCAGGTCTACATGAGTCTGGGCTATGCCTTCCTCGGCGACGCGCTGGCGGCCGATGCCGGAATCGGCGAATTGACCGGCTCGCCGCAGGTGGTGGAGGAGCTGAAGAACGCCCTGGCCGGCCCGCGCGCGGGACCGAACGGCACTCCGGCCGATTCCGTGCGCACGCACGTGATCCGTGCGGGAGCGATCGAGATCGGTCTCGACGTGAAGCGCTTCCCCGATCTCATGCGGCGCGTGGACCTGAACGACAAGGCACCCCCCGGATACGCGGCCCTCGACGTCTACTGCTATGACTTCAACAACGAGCTTCGCCCCGACCTCGCGGAGAAGCGCGTCGAGATCGACGCCGAGGGCGTGAGCGGCAAGCGCGTGAAGCTCGAGACCGCGTTCCTGCGCGAGCAATCGGACCTCTATTCCGCGAGCATCCGGTTCCCCGTCGCCGTCCGGCTGGATCGGCCGTACCGCTACCGCACCCGCGAAGTGAAGTTGGACGGCATGCAGCATCAGAGCGTCTGGCGCGAGCGTCAGAGCTGGTCCGAGATTCTCGATATCACCACGCGGTCCAAAGACGTCACGCCGACCAAAGACATAGGCGTCCGTTCCATTCTTGGCCCATAGCCACGAGGTAACCCGATGAAACGAGCGCTTCTCGTCCTTTTCCTGTCCGGCTTCTTTGGTCCGCGGTCCGCGTCCGCCCTGGTCAACTACGACAAGGGCTCGCGCGCGGTCCTGGGCGTCCAGCTTCTTCAAGATAGTGAGGACCCGGCGGCCTACTACTACCTGCCCCAGTTTCCCCGACTCGCGATGAAGGGGGATTCC
>DASQAV010000026.1:0-18294 GCA_035635575.1 Candidatus Dormiibacterota bacterium
AAGCTCCGCATCCAGGACTGACCTGTGGCCCGCCTCCGCGGCCCCGGCCCACATTCTGGTATCCTTCCTGCTCTCCCCCTGTCTGGGGCGTGACCAACCGGGCTTGACTTCCCCAGCAGGCGACCCTAGGTTGAATGGAGGGACCGGGCGGACGCCCGTTCGACCCACTCTAATTTGAGCCATACCAGTTACTTATCTCGAATTTGCAAGATCTCCGGCGGGCGAGTCGTCCGGCAGGCCGAAATACTGGCGGCCGGCTCCCCGACGGCGAAGGCTTGGCCGGTCCCCGAAGCCGCGATCGTCCTTTTTCTCCTGGTCACAGCGTCCCTTGGTCTTGCGGGCTGCGGCCACGCCACGGTGCCATGCCCTACCCCCACGACCGATCTGGACCGCCTTCGAAGCGGGACGGAGCGCCTTCGCGAGGAGACGGAACGCGTGCAGACGGAAGAGGAGGCATGGAACGCGCGTAGGGACGCGGCCCAGGAGAGGGCCGAGGAGGCGCAGGCGCGCCTGGACTCCCTGGAGGCGGAGCGGAGTCATTGAGAATTCGAGGGTTTGCGGGGGCCGCACTGCTCCTGGCTCTCGCGGCATCTATAGAGGGGTGCGGCAAGCCCGTGCTTCGCGTGGCTGACGCCTCCCTCGGGGACTACTACACGGAAAAGGAATTCAGGAAGCTGAATCAGGAACAACGGGCCGAATACTGCGCCGAGCTCGCGCGGCAGGACTCGATCTACAAGTCGGAGATGTCCAGCTTGCAGGACGAGGTGGAGGAGTCCAAGGCGCGCTCGCTGCGGTTGCGCGCGGAGGGAGACTCGCTCTTCGCGCTCGGGACGGCCATCGAGAAACGTATCGCCTCGGGAGGCGGGGCGCCGCCGCGCGGCGGGAAGAGCACGCCGCCGCCCGAGGGGGATCACGTGGTGCGGCGCGGCGAATCGCTCTGGGCGATCAGCCGCTCGTCCGCGGGGTACGGCAGAGGCGCCCTCTGGACCCGGATCTACGAAGCCAACCGCGGAGCGATCCGCGATCCCAACCTCATCTTTCCAGGACAGGAGCTCTCCATTCCGAAATGACCGACGACAAGAGACCCGACGACAAGAAGGCGGACCTGAAAGAGGCAACGAGGACCGTGGGGATCCAGGATCTGGATCCGCTGGCCCTGTTTGGAAAGAACGATTCGAATCTCCGGCTGGTGGAGCGGAGCTATCCGGTGCAACTCACCTATCGCGACGGCTCGCTCGCGGTGCGGGGCGAGCCCGCGACCGTGGACGAGGTCAGCGCGATCCTGACCGCGCTCGCGGATCTCGTCCGGAAGGGCGCCGTCCTCGAGGAGCACGACGTCCACAACTTCATCGGCGTCTCGGACGCGACCGAGCGGGAGGAATCGCTCCAGATCTACGAGCGTCCGGTCCTCTTCTCCTTCGACAAGCGCACCCTTCGCGTCAAGACGCTGGGACAGGCGCGCTACGTCTCGGCGCTCCAGAAGCACGACATCGTGTTCTCCATCGGGCCTGCCGGCACGGGGAAGACCTACCTCGCCGTCGCCGCGGCGGTGCACGCCTTGAAATCGCGGCAGGTCGAGCGGATTCTCCTCGTGCGTCCCGCCGTGGAGGCGGGGGAGAGCCTGGGCTTCCTTCCCGGAGACATGAAGGAGAAGGTGGATCCCTATCTACGGCCCCTCTACGACGCCCTGAACGATCTTCTCTCCTTCGAGAAGATCCGCCGCTTCCTGGACCTGGGCGTGATCGAGGTGGCGCCGCTCGCGTACATGCGCGGGCGCACGCTCAACAACGCGTTCGTCATCCTGGATGAGGCCCAGAACACGACGGTGGGACAGATGAAGATGTTCCTCACGCGGCTGGGCTACGGGTCCAAGGCCGTGATCACCGGGGACGTCACGCAGATCGACCTCGGGGAGGAGCACGCATCGGGGCTGGTGGAGATCCAGAAGATATTGCATGGCGTGCCCGGGATCGAGTTCATCTACCTGACCGAGCGCGACGTGGTCCGCCACAATCTGGTCCGCGAGATCATCCGTGCCTTCGACGAGCACGAGAAGGCGCACGAGACGAAGCGTGGGATGAATGGCCGCTGAGCAGCTGCGCGTCCTCGAGCCCCGCCGGCGCGAGCCCGCGGGCGTCCTGTCGAGGCTCCGCCGTCTGAGCCGGCGCGTGCGCCGCATCACGCTCCTGCTCGCGTTTCTGCTCTTTGCCTGTCTCCTCTTTCCCCGGGAGCCGAGCTTCGAGGTCACGACGCTTCGCGTGGGATATCCCGCGAAGCGCGACCTCATCGCGCCCTTCCAGTTCTATCTCCTGAAAGACAGGGAGCTCCTCCGCCAGGAGCAGGGCCAGGCGGCGCGCCGCGTCGCCCCTGTCTTCTCCGTGGACGAGACCGTCGAATCGCGCGTGAAGACGTCGCTCGATTCGCTGCGGACCCAGGTGGACGAGCCGGGCGGAGTCCAGCGCGCCCAGGAACGGCTCCGCAATCTGGGGATCTCCCGCGAGGGGACCCGGGTGCTCGGCGGGGCCGAAGGGAAGCGCGTCGCGGCCGTGGCGCTCCGCATCGTGGACCGCGCCTACGGCGCGGGGCTTCTCTCCGAGCGCGACGCTGCCCGCGCCGAGACCGATTCCCCGGTCGCCGGAGTGGAGCGAAACGGCGTGCGGCTCGCGACCCCCTGGGTGCTCCTTCTCGATCTGGCCGCGCTGCGCGACATGGCGTGGACGGAAGGGCAGGCCGCGTTCCCGAACCGTCCCGAGGCGGCGCAGGCACTGCAAGAATTGTCCACTGCCGTGATCCAGCCCAACCTCCGCTACGAGGCCTCCACCACCGAGGCGCTGCGCGCCCAGGCGCGGGAAGGGGTGAATCAGTACGACGGCCTCGTGCGCAAGGACGAGAAGATCATCGGTAGCCACGAGATCGCGACCCGCGACCACATCCGCAAGGTGGAGTCGCTACGCGCCTGGAACGTGCGCGTGGAGGACATCACCTCTTTGAGAAGCCAGATCCCGGGGCTCCTGGGACGCGTGACGCTGATCGCCGTGCTCCTCTTCGGCTTCCTGGGTTATCTCAAGATCCATCATCGCCCGGTGTACGACGACACCTCGATGCTCCTCCTGATCGGAATCCTGACCGCCGTGGTCATGGGCGTGGGATGGGTGGTCGTGAATCAGATCGGGGGCTACGAGATGCTGATCCCCGTGACGGTGCTCTCGCTCACGATCGCCGTGCTTTTCGGGCAGGAGCTGGCGTTCGTGGCGACCCTCGTGGTGTCGCTGCTCGTCGCGATCGTGTACGGCCTGGGGCTGCCGTTTCTCACGGGAAGTGCGCTCGCGGGGATCGCGGCCATCGCGACCGCCGCCGGCGTTCGCCGCCGCCGCGATTTCTACATGCCGATGCTCGTCGTGGCGATCGCCTATGCCTTCGCGATCGGCGCGATGGGGCTGGTGGACGGCGCCCGGCTGGACGTGCTCCTCCGCCGGATGGCCTGGGGCGTGCTGGCGGGCTTCAGCTCCGTCCTCCTCGTGACCCTGCTCCTTCCATTACTGGAATCCCTCTTCTCCGTGACCACGGACATCACCCTGCTCGAGCTGGCGGACCTGAACCGCCCCATCTTGCGCAAGCTGATGCTCGAGGCGCCGGGCACGTACCACCACAGCCTCGTGGTCGGAAGCCTCTCCGAGGCGGCGGCCGAGACGGTGGGGGGGAATCCCTTGCTGTCGCGCGTGGCGGCCTACTACCACGACATCGGGAAGATCGACAAGGCGGAGTACTACGTCGAGAACCAGTCCAACGCTCGGAGCCGCCACGAGAAGCTCTCGCCCACGATGAGCTGTCTCATCATCGAGGCGCACGTGCGCGAGGGGGCCGAGATCGCGCGCCGTGAGAAGCTGCCCAAGGCCATCCTGAACGGAATTCTCGAACACCACGGCACGACGCTCATGACGTTCTTCTTCCACAAGGCGAAGCAGGCGGATCCCGGGGTCGAGGAGCGCGATTTCCGCTATCCTGGCCCCAAGCCGGCCTCGAAGGAGACGGCGGTGCTCATGCTGGCGGACGCGGTGGAGGCCGCGGCCCGCTCGCTCACCGAGCCCACGCCCAGCCGCATCCGAGGCGTGGTGACCCGGATTCTCGACGCGCGGGTGGAGGACGGCCAGCTCGATGAAAGCCCGATCACCTTCGAGGACCTCGCGAAGATCCGCGAAAGCTTCATCCCGATCCTCACAGCGCTCTTCCACGCGCGCGTCCACTACCCGGGCGCGCCCCTCTCGGAAGAGCAGCGGAAGCGGTCCGAGGACCGCGGCCGTGCCCAGGACGAGCGTCGCGCTCACGGAGAAAGCTCCCGGCTTAAGATCGACCACTCTTAGAGCGCTCCTCACGCGCTCGCTCCGGATCCTGGGTTTTCCCAGGGCCACCGTCTCTCTCGTGATCACCGGAGACGAGCACCTTCGCGCCCTGAATCGCGATTTCCTCGAGATCGACCGCCCCACCGACGTGCTGTCCTTTCCTCTCGCCGAGCCCGGCGACCTCGAGGACAGGGACCGCGAGCTCTTCCTGGGCGAGATCTACATCTCGGTGGAGACGGCGAAAGCGCAGGCCCGCGAGGCGCGGCACCCCCTCGCGCGCGAGATCGCGCTCCTCGTCGTCCACGGGCTCCTCCACCTCCTGGGACACGACCACGCGACCCCCGCCGATCGCCTGCGGATGAGGGCCGAGGAGTCGCGCCTCTTGCGTGAACTGAAGCCGATGCTATGATGTGGCTTCCGGCGTTCGGCACTGGACCCCAACCTTCCGACCCATGAGCTCATCCACCACCAAGCCTTCGATGTGGCATCGCGTTCGAAACGCGTTCTTCACGGGCCTCCTCGTGCTGGCGCCCGCCACGATCACGATCTATGTCGTCTGGCGGCTCTTCGTATGGGTGGATCACCTGCTGGGTACGACCCTGCGCGGGGGCTACATCCGCCCGGGCGGGATCCCGGGGCTGGGTTTCCTCACCGTGCTCGCGATCATCCTGGTCGTCGGATTCCTCGCGAACAATTTCCTCGGGCGCCAGATCGGAAACATCCTCGAGGGGTTGCTCCTGCGCGTGCCGGTCCTGCGCGGTTTCTACGGCGTGATGAAGCAGGTCGGCGAGGTGCTCCTGGGGGACAAGCGCAGCGCGTTCCAGCGCGTGGTGCTCATCGAGTTTCCGTGCGCCGGGCGCTATGCGCTGGCGTTTGTGACGGCCTCGCCCGCGACCGGCGTGGCGCTTCCGGGCGGAGGGCCTCTCGTGGGCGTGTTCCTGCCTCACGCCCCGAACCCCACGACGGGGTATCTTCTCTTCTATCCTCCCGAGACCTTGATCCCGACGTCGCTCCGCGTGGAGCAGGCGCTGAAGATGGTGGTCTCCGGAGGGGTCGTGAACCCGGGAACGGTGGCGTAGCATGGCCATCGTCCAGACCGAGGCGCTGATCCTACGCTCGTACCGGTTGGGAGAGACCTCGCTCATCGTCTCGCTCTTCACGCGCGAGTTTGGACTCTTGAAATGCGTCGCGAAAGGCGCGCGGGGTCCGAAGAGCCGCTTCGGCGCATCGCTCGAGCCCGGCGTCCGCGTGAGCGCGGTCGTCTATCGGAAGCTCTCGCGAGATCTGCAGCTCCTCTCGAAGACCGACATCCTCGAGGCGCTCTCCAAGCTCTGGGAGGATCCGGACCGCTTTGCCGCGGCCACCCAGGTGCTCGAGTTCCTGGAGCGAGCGGCCTATGGAGAATCGGGCGACCCGGAGCTTCTCGACCTGGCTTGGGAGACCTTGCGCGCGATGAGCGTCGCGCCCGCCGCGTGTCTCGAGCTCATCATCCGCGGCTTCGAGATTCAGGCCTGCGAGCGCCTGGGGTACGCTCCCGAGCTCACCCATTGCCTGGAGTGCCGGAAGCCGCTCGACCAGGGAGGTCTCTTCCACCCGGTTCGCGGGGGACTCCTCTGCGAATCGTGCGGCGGCGGCAACGGCAGCTTCCGCCTCTCGGAGCGGGCTCGCCGGACGATGGTGGCGCTCAGCAAGCAGCCCGTCCAGGCGCTCGGTGGCTGGGCCGCGGAGCGCTATCCGGAAGTGGAGGTGGCGAAAGCGGTGGAGCGGTTCCTCATGGCGCACCTGGAGCGATTCCAGGGATTGCGCGCGAGCCGCGTGGCGGAGTCGATGGCGCAGTACCGCGGATGAAGCCCAGGACGGAGACACCTCAGTCCTTCCAGGAGATGCTCCCCCGGCTGGAGCGCTTCTGGTCCGACTATGGCTGCGTCCTGGTCCAGCCCTACAGCAGTGAGGTGGGGGCCGGAACCTTCAATCCCGCGACGTTCCTCCGCGTGCTGGGTCCCGAGCCCTGGAAGGCCGCCTACGTGGAGCCATCCCGCCGTCCCAAGGACGGCCGCTATGGCCAGAATCCGAACCGGCTCCAGATGTTCTACCAGTATCAGGTGGTGCTGAAGCCCTCGCCGGCCGACGTGCTCGACGTGTACCTCGAGAGCCTTCGCCACATTGGAATCGATCTCGAGAAGCACGACGTGCGCTTCGTGGAGGACGACTGGGAGTCGCCGACGCTGGGCGCCTGGGGCCTGGGCTGGGAGGTCTGGCTGGACGGTCAGGAGATCACCCAGTTCACCTACTTCCAGCAGTCCGGCGGGTTCGACCTGAACCCGATCACGGCCGAGATCACCTACGGCATCGAGCGGATCGCCTGCTACCTCCAGGGCGTGGATCGGATCATGGATCTCCGCTGGTCGCGCGACGTGCGCTGGGACGAGCTCTTTCTGCAAAGCGAGATCGAGTGGTCCACGTTCAACTTCGAGCAATCCAATCCGGAATTGCTCTTCGAGCAGTTCGAGAAGATGGAGAAGGAAGCCGATCGCCTCCTGGGGGTGGGATTGGTGTTGCCCGGCTACGACTACGTGATCAAGTGCTCGCACCTCTTCAATCTGCTCGAGGCGCGCGGGGCGATCTCCGTCACCGAGCGCGTGGGCTACATCGCTCGCGTGAGGAAGGTGGCCCGCAAGGCCGCGGCCGCGTACTTGAAGCAGAGGGAGGAGATGGGATTCCCGCTCCTCCGCGGGCCGGAGGCGAAGGAGGCGGAGGCGCATGCCTAGGTCGCTTCTCCTCGAGATCGGGTGCGAGGAGCTCCCCGCCGGATTCATCCAGCCGGCCCTGGAGCAGCTGAAGTCGCTCGCGCGGGATGGGCTTGCGGGGGCCCGCATCCCGGCCGCCGCAATCCAGGCCCTGGGCACGCCGAGGCGGCTGGCGCTTCTGGTGGAGGGGCTGGCGGACCGCCAGGAGGCCCAGACCCGGGAGCTGACGGGCCCCGCCGTCAGAGTGGCTTTCGACGCTGACGGAAATCCGACGAACGCGGCCCGCGGGTTCGCGAAGAGCGCCGGCATCGCCGTGGAGTCCCTCGAACGGATCACGACGCCGAAGGGGGAATACCTCCTGGCGCGAGTCCACGACGCGGGCAAACCCACCCAGGAGATCCTCCCGGGGCTTCTCCCCGCGTGGGTCACCGGGATCCAGTTTCCGAAGACGATGCACTGGAACGGAAGCGGGCGCTTCGCCAGGCCCGTGCGCTGGCTCCTCGCGCTCTGGGACGGGGACGTGGTCTCGCTCGAGTGCTTCGGGATCCAGGCCGGAAGGCGGTCGCGAGGACACCGCACCCTCTCCCCGGACTGGTTCGAGATCAAGAGCGCGGACCGCTACGTGGCCACGCTCCGGGCGCGCGGGGTTCTGGCGAGTCCCGAGGAGCGAAGCGAGCAGGTTCAGAGCCTGGTGAAACAGGCCGCGGCCACCAAGGGGGGAAAAGCGGTCCAGGATCGGGAGCTCGTGGAAGAGGTGGCCAACCTGATCGAGTGGCCGGACGCGATCCTGGGCAACTTCGACGAGCGCTACCTCGAGCTGCCCGCCCCCATCGTGATCACGGCGATGCGCGCCCACCAGCGCTACTTCGCCGTCGAAAAGGACGGTGGGACGCTCCTCCCCCACTTCGTTGCCATCCGGAACGGGCGCGGGGAAGGGAAGGACTCCATCCGGCGCGGGAACGAGGCCGTTCTGCGCGCGCGGCTCGAGGACGCCCGCTTCTACTGGGAGAACGACCGGAAGGCCGGTCTCGAGAACAAGGTCCAGGAGCTGAAGAAGATCGTCTGGCACGAGAAGCTGGGATCGGTCTACGACCGGACCCAGCGGATCGTGCAGCTGGCCGAGGAGCTGGCACGTGAGCTCGCCCCCAAGTCCCGTGACGTTGTGAGCCGCGCCGCCTACCTGAGCAAGGCCGACCTGGCCAGCGAGATGATCCGCTCCGGGAAGGAATTCGCCGGGCTCGAAGGGGTCGCCGGGGCCGAATACGCGGCGGCGCAGGGAGAGCCGCCGGCCGTGGTTCGGGCGATCCGCGAGCACATCCTCCCGCGAAGCCCCTCCGATCCTCTCCCGTCCTCGATCGAGGGGTCAATACTAGCTGTGGCGGACCGGCTCGATGTGATCGTCGGCGGCTTCCGCGCGGGCCTGACGGTCACCGGCTCGCAGGACCCCTACGGCCTTCGGAGGGCCGGCAACGGGATCGTCCGGATCCTGCTCGAGAAGGGCCTGAGGTTGGACGTCCAGGCGCTAGCTACCTGGCTCGGCGGCCTCTATGACCGCGCCGGCATCGCGGCTCGATCGGGAGAGGCCGACTTCGCGGAGTTCTGGTCCCAACGTGTCGCCAGCGCGCTCGAGGAGAAGGGCATTCCGTACGACACGGCGGCTGCCGTCCTGGCGGTCCGGCCCGGCGATCCCCTGGACGTGGTGGCGCGCGCCAAGGCGATCGAGGCGATCCGCCGGACGGAGGATTTCGAGGGGCTGATGATCGGGTATCGACGCGCCGCGAACATCTTGAAGTCGGCTCCTCCCGGCGAGGTCACGGCTTCCGGCCAACCCCTGGCCGAGCGACCGGAGGCCTTCAGCGACAAAGCGGAGGCCGACCTGCACCTGGAAACGAAAATGGCCCGGCAGGCCGTCGAAACCTACCTGCAAAGCCCGGAACCCGATTATCAGGCGCTACTTCGTCATCTTTTGGGGCTGAAACCCTCGATCGACCGGTTTTTCGAGGCCGTGATGGTCATGGCGGAGGACCCGATAGCCCGAAAAAGACGCCTCGCGATCCTCGAAGGCGTACGTCAAACCTTCATCCGAATCGCCGAATTCTCGGCCCTCCCAACCGCTCCAGGTCAAAAAACCGTTTGACATTAGCGGGTTTTTTGGTATACTAGCCGGGTACATGGAAGCAAAATAACTTGCTTCCACACAGCCGCTACCGTCTCAAGCAACTGAAACAACACCAAATGCGAAGCAAGCATCTGCCTGACGGGGGCGGCGTTCTTTGTTTGTGCCCCAAAAGGATTTAGACAGTCGATCCTGCATCGAGAATATCGCTGCGAAGGGGGTGAGAAGGGCTCCAAGGCATACATCGAGCACCCGATTTCGAGATAAATCAGATCACCCAATACAAATACACGAGGAAAGGAGGTAGGTGAATGGTGGTAGGAGGACGCCCAGACAACTCGAGAACTGTCCCGTCGAGTGGGTGTCCTCGGGTTTCCACTCCAGACTCAACTGGTTGTACCGAACCCGTGTTTCGAAGTTCCAGCAACTGTCCTCCCGATATTGGACTCCTAGTTAGGAAACGCTAAGGAGGATGTGAAAATGCGGAAAACCCTATTTGCCATGTTGGGTCTCGTGGCACTCGGCCTGTGGGCTTTGCCCGCGCTGGCCGCGGTTTCGAATGACCCGCTGAAGGATCCGCCCAAGGCGTCTCTGCCGATCGATCTCGAAAACCGCGCCCAGTTTTCGCACAGGGCCGGTTCGGGCTCGCTAGGCAGCCTGAGCGGAACCATTATCAAGCAGGCGCAGGCAACAACCACCTGGTTCCTCTATCCAGGCGCGTGCGCGGATCGTCAGAACGGCTTGCCCGGCACGATCGGCACGTGGTCGCCTCGCGCGACACCGCAGGCAGACTCCCTCAACGGCTACACCGCCGGTACGCTGGGACCCTACGGCGCCGCGGACCAGTCGGTTGCTGAGATCCTGTGGCACGTCGACGACAACACCCTCTGTACGGGAGGCACCAACTGTCCGCCCGCGCTCACCGGCTCCAGAAGTCTCTGGTGCGGTAAGTTCGACGCGAACTACGTCTCGGCGGGTCACTACGGATATCCGAACCTGACCTACCAGATCCTGTACGTCGATACGGGTGTTCATGGCGGCGCGACGTACAACCTGACGTTCGATTACAACTTCAGCTCCGAGTTCAACTACGACTTCGTCTACGTCATTGGTGGCGCCTCAGCCGGCGGCGGTGTCGACCCGTTGGGGAACAGCCGCGCGTTGATGGACAACATCATAGCGGCGGGTGGACACCAAATCGAGTTCACGGGCAGCATCCGGCCGGGCTCTCCGAACGCCACGGGTGGAAACACCACGGGCGGATTGGTTGCGGTGCACGACAATCCGGGCTCTCCTGTGACCGTGACCGGTGCGTCCTTCGTCCTGGACGGCGCAAGCCGGGCGGTCTACTTCATTTTCAAGGCGGACTGCCTCTACTCCACGGAAGACGGTCTGTGGCCGGAAGGTCATGGCGAGGTCATCGACAACCTCGGCACGAGCGACAACGGCCCGCTCTACACCGAGCAGGTCCCGCCGGTCGATCCGATTGGCGGCGGCCCGTTGTTCGATACGACCGTATCCCCACCGGGGGGCGGCATCGTGCTCCGGGGAACCGCCGGCGCGCCGATCATCTCGGCTCGCGTAGCACCTGGTGTAGGAACCCTCTGGCAGCTGGTGACGGGGAACAACCTCCCCACGCCGGACATCTGCTCGCCGCAGAAGCTGCTCGCCTCGGACCTCGAGTTCGAGGGTGGGAACGCTGCGACGTTCCACACGGTTGCGAACCAGTTCAACTCGATCGTTACCTGTACGTTCCCGATTCCGGCAGGAACCGCGAACGTCACCGCGTTCTGGAACGAGTATCTGGACCTTCCAAGGTTCCAGGGCTACGTGCAATACGCGGAGTTCCGCATCCACAAGGATGGAAGCTGGGGCAACTGGGATAACACCACCCCAGGCGGCGGTGTCACGACGGGCTCGCTTCAGGCCTGGCGTGCGGACGGCGATGAGCTGGCCGCGGCGACGCAGGCCGACTCCGTCCAGATCCGCTACAACATCCAGTGCATCAACTTCTTTGCCGCCGACCACAACAACTGCGGCGACGTCGCTTACGGAGTCATCTACGACGACTTCCGTCTCGAAATCGTGACGGGCGTGCCCGCGCCGGTGATCGGCGTATTCGTGGGCGCGGTCGGACAATCGACCTTCGTCGACGGAACGATGAGCGGCGCGAACTGCAGCGCAGCGCAAGTCACGGCCGGACAGTGCTGGCCAGGCGTGCGAGGCAGCAACATCACGGCGCCCGTGGGACAGAGCTCCGGAGCCGTAATGGACAACTTCAACAGCCCGCTCGGCGACTCGATCACTCTCGGGCTCGTCACCGGTCTGCGGAAGGGCGGCAAGGGCATCAACTGGCACCATGGGTTCGACAAGAGCGTCAACTTCGGTCTGAGCATCGCTCACACGAATCCGAACTACAACGCTAACTTCGACAAGCCGCGCGTGATCTATCGTCTGTTCGATCCGACCAGCAAGACCTGGAGCCCGTTCGACTCGAGCGAGCTCGATGCGAATGCGGTTTCGATCGCGGCCGGCGACACCACGCTGATCGACAGCGAATACCGGATGAACTGGCCGCCCCGCGACAAGGCGACCTCTTCGCTTCCCGGTGGATTCACGATCAACGGCAAGTCGCTGTACAGCCAGCTCACGTTCCTCCCGCGCGGTTCGCGCCTCCAGTACTACTGGAAGGCCGTGGATATCAACGGCGGGGTGACGTATCAGTTCTCCACGGACGCCTTGGCCCGCGAGGTCGAGGATCTTCCGACGCTTCCGGGTGGAACCATCGTTGCTCCGGACATCATCGAATTCCGCGTTCTCCCGGGGGCGTACCCGGCGGGTGCCGCGGGCACGCAGTTGGCGAGCAGGACCACGACGCCGCTGCTCGATCTGGACGGCAGCTACTCGCGGTGGAACTTCGCCACCCACGCCACCACGCAGGCGCTTCGTGCGCTGGGCGTGCGTGCGGATCGCTATCGTCCGCTGCAGGGTCTGGAAGAAGGCGGTCACATCGGTGGGCACGAGTTCGCAGGAACGCGCGCCGGCCGGTTGAGCAACTACTTCCCGAACATGGACGAGTACAGCATCCGCGACTCGTTGGCTCTGTGGTACCGGATCATGATCGAGTCATCGCACACCTCGACGACGGTCGTCGACGAGGAGTCCGACTCGAAATTGATCTCCGACTGGTGGGCGTCGAGCACGGGCACCGACGGTGGTGACCGTTGCATCTTCGCCTCGGGCGACGACTTCTTCACCGCGCTTCTGGCGGTGGGCGGCGTGCCGCATCCTTTCGAGAATTCTCTCTCGAACTCGGTGCTCGGCGTGGCCGCGGTCGCGAACGCGTGGAACGGTACCGCTACGAATCAGTTCCCGAGCATCCGGGATCTCTTTGCGGATCCCGCGGCAGGTCCGAACCTCGGCACCGGCACCTTCACCTATCCTATCGACGGCGGTTGCCCCGGTCCGAACCGGTTCGACGCGTTGACGAGGGTTGGTGGCGCGGACGCGGCGGACGCTGCTCTCTATCCGACGGTGGGTGGCATCACGAATGCGGCGGCTGTCCGTTACATGACCGAGCGTGACACCCCCACGGATCATGATCGCAACAAGTCTCTGGCTTACGGCTATTCGATCCAGTTCATCCGTACTTACGGCGAGAACTTCGTCGACACGCGCGCTCAGGTTCTCTACAAGTTCCTGACGAGCTGCCGCGGTCCTCGCACCACCGCCGATACGGCCTCTTGCTGGCCGTGCCCGACGGATGCGAACAAGTACACGAACTGGGCGACCTCGGCCAACTTCGCCACGGGAACCTACGGTCCGCTCTACCCGCTCCAGGACGCGACGCGCGTCGTGATCGGCGTGGATCCTGGGATCGCAGCGGCTCCGCCGGCGAACAGGCTGCAGGGCAACTTCCCGAACCCGTTCAACCCCCACACGGCGATCCGTTTCAGCTCGGCACATGCTGGAAGGGTTGACGTGAGGATCTTCGACGTCGCTGGCCGGCTCGTGCAGACGATTACGAAGAATGCCACGCAGGGCGTGAACGAAGTTCGCTGGAATGGTCAGTCGAGCGACGGCAAGAACCTTGCCAGCGGCGTGTACTTCGTGAAGGTGAAGTACCCCGACGGCAGCGAGAGCCTGAACGGTCTCAAGGTCGCCATCGTTCGGTAAACGTTCCAGGTAGCGCTTCAGCGAGAGAGGGCCGCCGGTTTCCGGCGGCCCTTCTCGTTTTTATCACAAAATCCGTTGACAGCCCGGAACGCCGCCTGATAGGTTTTCGAGGTCCCCAAAGTGCCCGTATCCAGGAAAACCTGCCGGTGTACCCGTCTCCTCGGAGAGATCTGAATGCCCCTGCAGAGATTTGCGCGGTCTCTGGGCTGTATCGCCATGGCCGGGATCGCGTTGGCGTTTCTGGGAAGCTGCGCTAAGAATCCGCTTCGGCTCGACAAGAACCGCCCGCCCCGCACGTACCTGGTGGCGGCCCCGATCGACAGCACCATCTCCCATCCTGCGGCCACGGGCGTGAGCTATTCCTACCGGGTTCACATGTACTGGCGTGGGGAGGATCCGGATGGTTACGTGGTGGGATTCCTCTGGTCGTTCGATGATTCCAGCGCGGGACACCTGCACTACACGGCGAAGACCGACAGTATCTTCGATCTGACCGTGAACGATTCCACGGATATCCTGGGTGGGGCCACGATCATCGGATTCACCCGGTTCCATACGTTCTACATCAAGGCGGTGGACAATCTCGGGAAGGCGGACCCCAACTTCGCGGTGTTCAATCGCACGACGTTCAAGGCGAGCACCATCAAGCCGGCGGTCCGGTTCGTTTACCCATTCTTTCCCCCGTTTGAGCTCCCCAGTCGCGCGGCTACAGATTCCGGCCAGATCGATACGCTCTCGGACGGACAGCCATTCAAGGTCGCCTGGACGGGCAATGACTCGGACGGTGTCGTGATCCGGTACAAGCTGGATGTTGGCAACTATCATGGCGCACTCACCTCCGACACGTCTGCCGTGTTCAACGACATCAACGATCCCAAATCCATTGGTCTTAGCAGCGGCATCTACAATCTTACGATCACTGCGGTGGACAACGCTTACGCGGTTGGAAAGACCAACTTCCTCTTCGTCGTGAACCACGATCCCGAGACCTGGTTCGAGCCGAAGGGGAATCCGAACGGCTACTACTCTCCGCCCTTCATCAACGGGGAGGCCGTCGATCCCAGCTTGGTATTTACGTTTTCCGAGGGGGACACGGTTCCCTACCGCTCCACCGTCTGGTTCAACTGGGACGGGGAGGATCTGGGCCGGCCCGGAACCAAGAACAATCCAACTGCAGAGGGCAACTGCGTCGATTCCTATTCGCTCGAGCTGCGGAACGGAACCCACGCGCCTTCGGGTGGTGTTGGGGGCGAACCGTACGTCATCGGCTTCGTGGACTCGATCCAGGGCAGTCCGCCACGACCATTCAAATCGAACGAGCCGAACTATCTCCGCCAGGCCGGGAGGCCCAACTTCGTGCTGGATTCTCTGGACGCTGGATTCAACATGATCATGCTGGCGGCCTCACACGATTGCTCGGGCCGTGGGGACGGCACGAAGGCTGCGTTACAGTTCAACTGCAACTACCGGCCCTTCATGGATTCGCTGGTGGTGACATGCTCGAACACGGGTCCGCCCCAGTTCATCGCCGGAAAGCTGATCACGTGGTACGCGCACGATGTCGAGGATGGACCGGCACGGAGTGCCCGGATCCAGCTGGATGAGATCCTCGCGTTCGATACCGCGGATGCCGCGGTGGATTTCTTCGTCGCGGACTCTACCTTCGCGCGTCTGCGTCCTGGAAGCCCCACCCATTCGGTTCGGGTATGGGCACGGGACCGTGCCGGCTTCTTGTCGGATAGCTCTTTGGTCGTGGAATTCCCCCTCGTTTGCCCCGACGCAGTTCGAACCGCTCGCCGAAAGTGAAGGAGCCTTACGTGAAGCGTCCATTGCGTGTTCGCCGTCTCTGTTCCGTGCTGGTCGGGCTCGTGGCCGTCGTGTGGGTGGCAAGCTGCGCCAAGGCTCCAACGCCCCCGGCAAAGCATGTTCAGCAAACCCCTCAAACCGAGCTCACGTACGCCCCGGTCCAGTACGACACGACCACCTTCCGTGTGCATTTCTACTGGACTGGATATGACGACGACGGTGAGGTCGTCCGGTTCCATTACGCCGTCGACAGCGACACCCTGCTTCCCATCGAGCAGTGGCGCACGACGGTGGCGAAGGACACGACCCTTCTGTTCCTGGTCGACCCGGTGCAGGAGCTCAAGATTCACGTCTTCAAGGTCTCCGCGGAGGACAATAGCGGTAAGGTAGATCCCACGCCCGCGTCCCGCGCGTTCTCGGCCAAGACGATTCCGCCCTTCTCGAGAATCTTGAAAGGGCCGGCGGCGACCAATCCGTTCATCGGACCCAATTTCACCTTCGAGTGGGAGGGTACCGACCCGGATGGCGGGGAGACCGGAGGCAAGGCTCCGGTTGATTCCTTCCAGTACCTTCTTCTCAAGCTTGGAGGGATCGCGGATCTCGGCAATCCCCCGACACATCCGCCGCTTCCTGATACGTTCAGTGAGGACGATCCGCGAATAGGCTTTGTGACTATGATCAAGGCCGCCATCGGAGATGGACTGCAGCCTCCACACGACGATTGGAAATGGCAAGGTCTCCGCGGGCTCAAGTTTCGATTCCGGAGCGTGACGGCCGGTGGGTACGTGTTCGCCCTCAGGGCGGTCGATATCGCGGGGGCGACGGAGAAGAAACTCGTCTTCAGGACGAATATCCGGCATTTCACCGTGACGACCCGCAACTCGGGACCCATCCTCTCCGTGTGCAGCAGCATCCTGAACCGGTGTCTCGATAACGCGGTCGGCCCCGAGGACTACGCGAGAAAGCAGCTCCAGATCTTCCAAGGGGAGACGGTGAGCTTCTCCTGGTCGGCCGACGCCAGCGCCTATGGCGGCGAGATCGTGGGGTACACGTACGCGCTGGACGACACGTCGAAATTCCAAGGTGTCGACTTCAGGCTGACCGGGGCGACCTTCCAGCCGAGCGTGCTGAATCCCGGGCCGCACTTCCTGTACGTGCGCGCGGTGGACGACGGAGGGCTCATCACCAACGAGCGCATTCCACTTCTGATCGTGCACCCGGCGTTCAAGGATGCTGGAGGGGTTCCGAGCCTCCTCTTCGTCGACGACTGTGACTTCAACCTGGGGAACCGGAGCGCGCCGAACGACCAGGTCGAGACCGATTGGTGGACCCTGGCGAACGCGAACGGAGCCGGTCCTTTGTTTACTCTGAACCAGACTCTGGGACTTACCTACAGCGAATGGGACTGCGTCCAGAAGGCATTCGGAACCGCGGAGAAACGGATCCAGCCCGACGTGAGCGAGCTCGCGAAATACACGACCGTCCTCTGGGCCACGGATCTCGAGAACGGCGGCAGCACCGCCACGGGACTCTTCCGGAGCGTGGCAGGGGGCGACTACAGCGAGCTCCAGGGATATCTGCGCGCCGGCGGGACGCTGATCCTCACGGGATGGAGCCTTGCCCAGGGCACCAGTGGAACGCCAAATCTCACGTTCAAGGACGCCGGACCCTCCGCGAATGCGGGTATCTGTGCGTCCTTTGCACCAAACACACGCTTTTACAACGAGACGATTTTCCCGCGTCTGTACATGGGGATCGACAACTCGCTGCAAAGCCGCGCGGGGCTCAGGACGCAGGGCGCCTCCGATTTCACGAGAGCCATCCCGACTCCTGCCGGGGTGGCATTCGGCTTTGATACGGCTGTCGTGGATACGGGCAACGAGTCCTACGGACAACAGTATCCGGGCAGCGGAGGGCCAAAGCCAACGTTCAAGTGGAACACGAATCCGTTTGGAGCCGGAGGAAACGGGATCCCCGGGATTCCGGATCAACAGTATTTTCCGGGTCTGGCGGGAATCGAAGGGTGGTACCTGGCGCGAAGCTTCGGCTGCCAGCCGATTCAGTTTTTCGGGTACGAGGACCATAGCGCCCCGATCGTGCAGGTTGTCTATACCTACCATGGGGCAAGGACAGGCGACCCACGGGGCTTTGATTGGGAGGGGCAGACGCCAAGTCTGGGGCAACCCTCGCCGCGGGAGCGTCTCGCCGTCGGTTCGCTCGTGCAGTCGCACGACCTCGCGACCAACGGAGGGCACTACGATCCCACGGCCGCGGTCGGGCGCATCGCGATGTTCACCTTCCCGCTGTACTACCTGAGGGACAACGACGCCATCAACATCGTGCGGAAATCCTACGATTACGTGAGCCAGTCTCCAACGCTGCCCTGATGGCCGAGGGAGCTCCGGCCAGGACCGCCGAGCGGGATCGGATCGTCGATCAGCTGAAGCGCGCGTTCGAGGGCGAGGCCTGGCACGGCCCCTCGGTGCTGGAAGCGCTCGAGGGAGTCACCTGGAAGCAGGCGCTCGAGAAGCCCATCCCGGGCGCGCACAGCATCTGGGAGCTGGTGCACCACATCACGACCTGGGAAGACGTGGTGCGCCGGCGTCTTCTCGGGGAGACTCCCGACGTCCCATCCGAGGTGGACTGGCCACCGGTACGGGACAAGAGCAAGGAAGGCTGGGCCAAGGCGCTTGAGAATCTCAAGGCCGGGCACGCCAAGCTCCGGAAGGTCGCCGCTCAGGTCGAGGACGCGGAGCTCGATACGTCACCCACGGGGAAGACCTCCACGCGGTACGTGCTCCTCCACGGCGCCGTCCAGCACGACCTCTACCACGCAGGCCAGATCTCGATACTGAAGAAGGCGTAGTCGCTGCACCTGCCTAGGCCGCGCAACCCGCGCACTCTTCAGCGTCTGAATCTGTTACTCGCGGAAGAAAGGGAGCCGCGCCCCGCGCGGATCTCCGCGACGAGCGCCTCTGTTTCCGCCTCCGGCAGGACTCCGAATTCCCCTCGGATCACAGCCGCGCAACGCTCGTACGCGCGCAGGGCCGACGTCCGATCCCCATTCATGAACAGGAGCCGCATGAGGGCCCGGTAGGTGGACTCGCGC
>DASQAV010000027.1:0-3436 GCA_035635575.1 Candidatus Dormiibacterota bacterium
GAGCGCCGAGACGGGCGCGCTCCCGGGCCAGGTGGTACGTCTGGTCGAGAAGAACAAGCGGCGGTACGGCGGCTACATCGTCCACTCGGGGATGGTGGTGCTCTTCCTCGGGGTCCTGGGCTCCTCGGTGTTCCAGAAGGAGGCGCACGGGCCGCTTCGGAACGGCGAGTCGCTGAAGCTCGGTCCCTACGCGCTCACGCTCCGCGGCGTGACGGACCACCAGAAGCAGAACGCCTCGCTCACGACGGCCATCGTGGACGTGCAGCGGGACGGCAAGTTCCTCGCGACCGAGCATCCCTCGAAGGCCTTCTACTCGAAATCGCAGCAGCCCATGACCGAGGTCGCGCTCCATTCGACGCCGATGGAAGACCTGTATCTGATCCTGGGCGGCGTGAACGAGGACGGTTCGGCCTCGATCCAGGCCTACATCAACCCGCTCGTGAGCTTCGTCTGGGTGGGGGGTCTCATCATGGTGCTCGGGACCCTCATTGCGATCAGCGACAAGATGCGTCTGCGCCGCGAGGAGAAATCCGTGTGAGGTTCCTTCACGCTTCCATCGCGTTCGGTCTCGTCGCCACGGCGATGGTGGCCTTTGCGGCTCCGCTCCTCGCCAAGGGGAAGGATCCCGCGCAGGAGATCACGAGCCAGCTCATCTGCCCCTGCAGCTGCGGCGAGGTGGTGAGCGGGTGCATCTGCGAGACGGGGATGTCGATGAAGGCGACCGTCGAGAACGGGATCAAGGCGGGGAAGAACAAGAACGAGATCATCGGCGCGCTCGTGCAGCAGTACGGCGAGGTCATCCGCGGGGCGCCGAAGCCGGAAGGCTTCAATCTCATCGTCTGGATCGCTCCCTTCGCCGCTACGCTCCTGGGCTTTGCCATCGCCTGGCTCTTCCTGCGACGCCTGGTGAGGCGCCGGGGGGATCTCGTGACCGCGGCCGCGGCTCACGGCGACCCGGCGGGACGCGGGACCGTACCGTTCCCCTCGGGACGCGCACCGGCGGAGGACCGGGATTCCCTCCGCGCGAGGGCGGAGGCGGAGCTCCGGCAGGTGAAGCAGGGCAGGGAAGCTTGATCCTCCTCGTCGCCCAGATCCTCCTCATCGCGGGCGTGGTCTGGTTCGTGGTTTCTCCGATCGTGCTGCGCCGCGGCGAGCGCGCGTGGTCGGAGTCCCGGGGCGAGGCGCTCCGCCGCTCCATCGGCGAGCGCAAGGCCAGGCTCTATTCCGAAATCGTGGAGCTGGATTTCGACCGCGATTCCGGAAAGATCTCGAGCGAGGATCACGAGCGCATGCGGAACGAAGCCATGAACGAGGTGCTCGTGGTGCTACAACAAGAGGAATCGCTCGGCGGGCCGCACCCGAGGCCGACGGTGGTGGAGGGTGGGGACACGGTGGAACGGATGATCGAGGAGTACAAGCGGGCGCATCGCAGGGATCCGGGAGTATTCAAGCCATGAAGGGCGTCGGGATGGTCTCGGCACTCCTGGTGCTGGCCCTCTCCGGCTCCGCTTCCGCGCTCACGATCCGGGGCGCCGTCAAGAAGGGCGACGCGGGAGCTCCCGTCGCGGGCCAGACGGTCCAGCTCCATCTCGTCCGCGGCGAGCAGGAGCTGAAGGGCGAGACCTCGGTCACGGACGCCCGCGGGGAGTATCAATTCGCGGACCTCAAGAAGGACCCGGCCCTCTCCTACTACGTCTCGACCGAATACGAGAACGCCTTCTACACCGAGGGACCCTTCCAGGGCGATCCGGCCGCGGATGTGAACCAGAGCTTCACGGTCTACGACGTCGGCCGCGACATCTCCCAGGTCCAGGTGAAGAATCATCACATCATCCTCGAGCGGAAACCCGACGGCTTCCACGTCACCGAGATCCTGATCTTCGAGAACCGCGGGAAGACGGCCTACCTGGGCACCGGACCCGATCACGCGGAGAACGCGGGGGCGCGGCTGGGGCTGCCCGCTTCCATCCAGGGCTTCCTGCCGGGGATGGGGGGAGATCCCCAGACCACGCACCTGCGCGGCCGCGAGCTCACGAGCGAGCGTCCGATTCCACCGGGGGTGCGGCCCTTCAGCTTCACCTACCGCATCCCGCTCTCGGGGCGCGTCGATCTCAGCCACCGCCTCTACTTCCCCACGGCCTCCTTCGTGGTGCTCCTGGACGATCCCAAGCTCAAGCTGGAATCGAAGGGGCTGGAGTTCGCGGGCATGCGCGACCAGGGGGGGAAGCAGTACGCGGTCTACAGCGGCCAGAGCTTCGGAGTGGGGCAGGAAATCTCAATGAGGATCGGCGGCGCGGGCTTCTGGTCCAATCCCAAGGTCTATCCGTGGGTGGCGGCTCCATTCCTCATCGTGGCCGCCCTGTGGTTCGCCGCGGCGAAGGGGAAGCGGGCGCGGGAGGGAGCCCCGATCCAAAGCGAGCGGCGCGAGCATCCGACGCCGGTCGCGACCCTTCCTCTCACGCAGCCCAAGGGCGAGCCTACGAGCGACGGCGATTTCCGGAAAGCCTACCTCTTCCTCATCGCGGCGCTCGACGAGGGGCTGGAGCGGGGAGAGTTCACCCGCGAGACCCACGCCTTGATCCGCCAGAATCTCAAACGGCGGCTCCAGGCTCTGCTCGCCGAGGAACCGGCGAGCCGGGCCCGCTGACGCGCCCTCGGTGACGCTCGGCGCTCGCGGTATCGGGAAGCGCTTCGAGCATCGCCCCGTCCTCCGCGGAGCTTCCCTCGAGCTCCACCCCGGCGAGCTGGTCCTGCTCACCGGCCCCAACGGCTCCGGTAAGACCACCTTCGCGCGCATCCTCGCCACGGCGCTTTGGCCCGATGCCGGAGCGGTGACGCTCCATGGAGAGCCGGTCCGGCGCCGCCTTCGCGAAGCCCGCCGGGCGATCGGATTCGTGAGCCACCGCCCGCTCCTCTATCTGGGCATGACCCCGATGGAGAATCTCGAGTTCTTCGGGAGGCTCGCGGGTGTCTCCGATCCACACGCTCGAGCCGAGCGGATGTTGCGTCGGTTCAAGCTCGAGGAATCGCTCGGGACGCCGGTGGAGCGCTTCTCGCGCGGAATGCTCCAGCGCGTGGCCCTGAGCCGGGCGCTCCTTCACGACCCGCGCTTTCTCATCCTGGACGAGCCCTACGCGGGCCTGGACGACGAGGGCGCCAGCGTTCTGAACGATCTCCTCGGGGAAGCACGAGAACACGGCGCCTCGGTGCTCCTCGTCACCCACGAGCGCGAGCGCCTGGGGGACGGGATCACCCGCGCCTGCGTGATGCAGGACGGGGCGATCTCATGATCGCCCTCGCGGTCTTCGCCAAGGATCTCAAGCTCCACGCCCGCGACGCGCGCTTCCTCGCCACGCTCGCGCTCTTCAGCCTCTCGCTCGTGCTCATTCTGAGCGTCGCGTTCGGTCCGCTCTTCCGCGATCCGGCGCGCGAGGCC
>DASQAV010000028.1:0-13649 GCA_035635575.1 Candidatus Dormiibacterota bacterium
ATCCCGGAGATCAGATGACCGAAGGCCGTGTAATGCCCGTCGAGATGGGGTGCGTTGCCGTGCATGACGAAGAACTGGGAGCCCGCGGAGTTCGGCGTTCCGGTGTTCGCCATGGAGAGAACGCCCTTCACGTGCTCATGCGTGTTGAACTCGTCGTTGATGTTGTATCCGGGTCCGCCCGATCCGAGATTGGTAGCGTTCTGATTCTTGGAGTTGGGATCGCCTCCCTGGATCATAAACCCCTTGAGGATGCGATGGAAACCGGTGCCGTCATAGAAGCCCTGTCGCGCGAGCTTCTTGAAGTTGGCCACCGTCGCCGGAGCCTCCTTGTCCCAGAACTCCACGACCATGCGTCCCTTCGAGGTCTCCATGACCGCGACCTCATTCACCTTCGGGGCCGCTTTCGCCTTGGCCACGGGCTTCACCGCGGGCTTCGCCGCTGGCGGCGCCTTGGCCGCCGGATCCTCCGCGTAGGCGGCGCCGGCAACCAGCAGGCTCAGGGCCGCACCCAGGAACATCGTTCGCGCGTTCTTCGAAATCATCTGAAATCCTCCTCGGTCGTAGGTTCCCGCCCGCAGCTCGGGCGTTGCTTGTTTTCGCCCCGAACTCGGGCGTTACTTCGATTGGAGCAGCCGCACGATGCGGCGCTGCCGCTCCAGCTCCCGCTTGGCAGCGTCGGCGTACGCGGGATCCCCCAGAGCCGCCTCGAAGACCGGGATGGCGTCCTTGTGGCGGCCCAGCTTGTCCAGCGCCTGGGCCCAGCAGAAATGCAGGCAGGCGCTCGCGCTGTCCGCCGCCAGCCCTTCGTGGGCGACGGAGATCGCGCTCTCGTACCGGTTGGCTTCGTAGAAGGCGTACGCCATGTTGCAGTAAACCCCTTTGTAGTTCTCCTTGTCCAGCCGAACCACCTCGCGAAACTGCTCCACGGCGCGGTCCACCCGGTTCGACTTGGCGTAGGCCTGCGCCAGGTAGTAGCGATCGACCGTTCCCAGGGAATCCCGGATGGCTTCGTAGTGGTTGATGGCGAGCGGATAGCGCTCCAACTTGAAGTTTACCCAGGCCAGCTGCTTTTTCGCCGACAAATCGAGCGGCGCCAGCTGGAGAAGCTTCGTATACGCCGCCGCCGCTTCGGCATAGAGGCCGGCCCGGATGGCGCAGTTCGCCAGCCCCCGGGTCACGTCCTCGTCGCGCGGGTTCAGCTCCGCCGCCTTGTAGTAGGACGACATCGCCGCGGGGCTGTTCCCCTTGCGCGAATAGACCTCGCCGAGCGTCTGATGCACGCGCGAGAGCGCCACCGGATCCTCCCGCGCCATCCGCATGGATCGCGTGCAGAGGTCCTCCGCTTCCGAATACTCCCCGATGTCGGTCAGCGAGCGCGCCAGGGAGAGGCGTGACTCGAGGTTCTCGGGCGCCATGGCGACCGCCTGGCGATAGGCTGCCGCCGCGCGGTCCAGGTCGCCTGTGGCGGCGTAGGCGTCCCCGAGCGCCTGGAAGGCAGGGATGATCTGGCTCGGGAGCTTGGTCGCGCGCTCCAGGAGCGGAACCGCCTCCGAATAGCGTCCCTGCCGGACCGCGACGCGTCCCAGCCCCGCGACCGCCTCCATGGAGCCGGGGTCGGCTTCGAGGGCGAGGCGGTACAGGCGCTCGGCCTCGTCCAGCTGCCCCCGCCGCACGAGCTCGTTCGCGGCCTCGACGTTGCGGCGTGACTCCTGGGACCGAGAGAGCGGCTTCTCGGCGGTCGCGGCCGTCTCGGACCCGGGAGCCGGAGCCGGATTCTGGGCGACGCCCGCGGACGAGGATGCGGCGGGCGGCCTCCCGTGCGAGGCGCAGCCACAGCAGAAGAGAACGATCGAGATGGCGACGAATGGAGTGAGGCGTGAGGGACGCGTCAGCATGAGTTCGTGCCTCCTAGGGACATGGCCAGAGCCAGGGTCTCGGGAGTGACGTGAACTAATGCTGCTCGGTCGTGACTCCCGTGGGCCGCTGGGTCTGTTTCCCTTGCTGGGCGCTGAGAAACTCCTCGAGAATCTGGATACTGCTCTTCGCGGTCTCCGCGACCTGCGTCGTGGAATCGATCGCCACGACCGTTCTCCAGTACGAGAGCGCCTGCTTGAAGATCTGGGCGTCCGCGAACGCGATGCCCAGGTTGTAGTTCGCTTCCTGATTCCGTGGATCGTACCGGAGCGCCTTCCGGTAGAGATCCGTCGATTCGGGGATGCGCTGCTGCGTGTACCGCGCGTTTCCCAGATTCGTGAGCGCACGCACGTTGGTCGAATCGATCGCGAGCGCCTTCTGGTAGTCCTGGATGGCTTCGTCGGTCTTGCCCAGCTCGCCCTGGATGAGGGCCATGCTGACCCACGCGTCCGCGAGCGGAGGCGTGAGCTCGGTGGCCTTCCGGAACTCGCCGAGCGCGTCGTCCCGCCGCCCCTTGCCCAGGTAGAAATTCCCCACGTTGAAGTGCGCGCCCGGATCGTTGGGGTTCAGCTTGAGCGCCTTCCGGAATTCGCGTTCTCCGTCCTCGGGCCGTTTGAGATCCATGTACGCCGCCCCGAGACTGACATGGGCGACGGAGTTGTTGGGGTCGAGAGCTACCGTCTTCTGGAACGCCAGGACGGCGTCCTGGTAGCGGCCGGCCCGGCGGTAGGCGCCGCCGAGCGCCAGGTAGGCATTGGAATCTTTCGGCGATTTTTTCGTAAGCTGAAGCGCTTCTTCGATGGAAACCGTGGAGATGTTGGAAGGAGCGGAGCGCGCGGGCGGTTTCATGGCTGCCTTCATGGTCGTTTGCGCATGAGCGATCCCCGCCACGAGGAATATTGCAATGGCGCCCCCAAGGGCGATACGTTTTCCGAGAGTACCGAGCAGGATCATGGATGCTTGTAGGTCTGAGTTCAACGCCGGGTTACGCTATCGACTCTGTACCCCGAAGTCAACCCGGTTCTCCCCTGGAATCTACGTAGGAGGGAATGCCAAAGCCCCCCGCTGGCGATTTCGGGCCATGGCGAGGTGGGTAACTCGGGGCAGAATCAGGCGCTCTCGACAAGGAGTCCATCATGTGCAGGAACATCCGAACGCTCTTCAACTTCGACCCTTCGGCCACGGACGAGGAGGTGCGTGCCGCCTCCCTCCAGTTCGTCCGGAAGATCAGCGGCTTCACGAAGGCCTCCCAGTCCAACCAGGCCGCGTTCGATCTCGCGGTCACCGAGGTCGCCCGGGCAGCCGGGAAACTGCTCGATCACCTGACCACGACGGCGCCTCCCAAGGACCGCGAAGCCGAGGCGGCGAAAGCCAAGGCGCGGGCGGTCGAGAGGTTCGGGGCGCGCTAGGGCTTCCCTCCGCGCCGCTGCGCGATCCAGTGATCCAGGCTCCAGGGTCCCGGACCGTTGCCCCACAGGAAGAGATAGATGAAGCAGAAGAGAACCGCGGGCTCGCCGTGGTTCTGGATGGGCCAGAACCCGCTCGGGAAATGGCCGATGAAGTACGCGAATGCCATCTCACCCGACAGGATGAACGCAACCGGTCTCGTGAAGAGGCCCAGCAAGATCAAGGTCCCGCCCACGAGCTCCAGCACGCCCGCGATGTAGAGGAGCGGGGTCATCGGCACGCCGGGCGGCATTCCGCCGAACCAGCCGAGAAGCTTCATGCCTCCGGGAAAGATGAAGAGAAACCCGGCCACGATCCGAAGCAGCGAATGAGTGATGCCCGCGATACGGCCCATTCTTCCTTCCCTCCTGCGTGCACCGCGCAAGAATCCAGGACGGGGGCACTCTACCCTAGAACGCGCCCGGCGGCATCCGGTACTGAAGCGCCTCCGCCACGTGCTCCGCGCGCACCCGCTCCGAGCCGGCCAGGTCCGCGATGGTCCGCGCGACCCGGCGGGTACGGACGACGCCTCGCGCGGTAATCCTGAAAACGTCCGCGGCCCGGCGCACGAGGGTTCGGGAATCCGGATCGAGGGGCGCGACCCGCTCCAGCGCCTTCGCGGTGAGGGCGGCGTTCCTCGCGACTCCGGGGATCCTGCGCGACGCGGCCGCGCGGGCGCGGATCACGCGGTCGCGCACGGCGGACGACGGCTCGCCGGGCGCGCCCCGGAAGAGGTCGTCCATCGCCACCGCCGGCACCTCGAGGATGAGATCGATCCGGTCCAGCACCGGGCCGGAGACCTTGGACCAGTAGCGCGAGGCCGCCTGGGCCGCACACCGGCAGACGCGACGCGTGTCGCCGCGGAATCCACACGGACAGGGATTCATCGCGGCCACGAGAGAGAAGCAGGCCGGAAAGACCGTCGCGCCGCCGACGCGCGCGATCGACACGTGCCCTTCCTCGAGCGGCTGGCGCAGCGCCTCGAGCGCGTTCCGGTGGAACTCGGGCAGCTCGTCCAGAAAGAGGACGCCGCGGTGGGCCAGGCTCACCTCGCCGGGGAGCGGGCCCCGGCCTCCCCCGACGAGCCCCGCCTCCGAGATCGTGTGGTGAGGCGCCCGGAAGGGCGGAGCCTGGATCAGCCCCGCGCCCGGCGGAAGCCGTCCCGCGACGGAATGGATGGTGCTCACCTCCACCGCCTCCTCGCGCGTGAGGGGCGGGAGGATGCCGGGCAGACGTTTCGCGAGCATCGTCTTCCCCGAGCCGGGCGGCCCGACCAGGAGCAGGTTGTGTCCGCCCGCGGCGGCCACCTCGAGCGCGCGGCGCGCCAGGATCTGGCCGCACACCTCGGAGAGGTCCGGGGTCTCGGCGCGAGCCGCATCTTCCAGTGACGGCGGCGCGGGTTCGCGATCCTCACACGTCTCGGAAGGCTCGTCGCCGCGAAGCTCGCGCAGGCAGCCGAGGGTGAGCACGGACACGCCTCCGATCGCGCGCGCTTCGCGGGCGTTCTCCCGAGGGATCCAGACCGGCCCTCGCCCCTCGCGGCTCGCGGCCGCCATGACCGCCAGGATGCCGCGCACGCCGCGCAGCGTCCCGTCGAGCGCCAGCTCCCCCACGAACACGCCGGATTCGAGCGACGCGCCGCGAGGAATCTGACCGGAGGCGAGGAGCAGCGCAACCGCGATGGGGAGATCGAACCGCGCGCCCTCCTTGCGCACGTGCGCGGGCGCGAGGTTCACGGTGATCTTGCGGGCCGGAAACTCGAAGCCGCAGTTCCGGAGCGCGGCCAGAACGCGCTCGCGGCTTTCACGAACCGCCGCGTCGGGAAGCCCCACGATCGAGAAGGTGGGCAGCCCCGCGCCGAGGTCCGCTTCGACCTCGACGAACAGGCCCTGGATTCCTTGCGTGGTGCAGCTCAGGACGCGCGCGAGCATGAACCCGTTCCGGGGGAGAGCGGGTGTCCGTCTAGTCGGGCAGGAGCAGCGTTCGAAGCTCCTCGTGGGTGGACGCGGTGAAATCCGGGCGTGGCGGATCGGGGACCGCCACGTCGAGGGAGGCCACGATGGCGTTGAAGTGGACGGTCTGAATGCCCACTGCCTGCGCTCCCCCCACGTCGTGATAGAGCGAGTCCCCGACCATCGCGATCTCGCCGGGCTCGAGATCCCAGCGCTCGAGGACGGCCCGAAACGCATCGGGGTGCGGCTTTCGAATGCCAAGATCCGCGGAAACGACCAGCGGGTCGAAGAATTCGGACCAGCCCAATCCGCGCAACGCACGCGTGACGTAGCGGCCACAGGTCGCATTGGAGAGCAACGCCGTCCGGATCCCTTTCCGATGCAGGCCCAGGAGCAGATCTCCGGCCCCGGGGATGCCGCGGATCCGCTCGATCTCCGCCTGGAAGAACTCCTCGACCGCGCGCTCGAGATCCGCCTCATCCAAGGGCGCGAGCTCTTGATCGAGCAGCGTCTCACGGAGCGACCGAAGCATGGGAATCTCCAAGAGCTCCCGCTCGGCGGCCCTGCGATTCCGCTCGCGCACTTCGAGGAATCGCTCCACGAACGCCTCTTCCTGTGACGGGAGCAATGCGCCCGCTCGCGCCAGAAATACGCGGAGGCGCTCCGCCCCCGGACGCGCGACGACGTCCGCGTAGTCGGTACGCAGGCTCCCGAGACTTGGGTCGACGCACACCAGCGTGTTGCCGTAGTCGAAGATGACGCCGCGAATCGGTTTCATACCCTGGTTCATCGGGGTGACATCGAGGGGGCGCATTGAGGATCGAGAGGCTGCGAGTGTAGACTTGGGGCTGAAGCCGTGTCAACCGCCCCGCCCACTCGAGGTCGTGAATGGCAGAGTCGATCGGAATCGTCGGAGGTGGAGCCCTCGGGACGCTCCTCGCGTCGCGCTTTCTCGGCGCCCAGGCGGAGGTCCGTATCGTGACACGCACGGCGGGATCGCGCCACGACGCGCTGAAGCTGGAGCACGCGTCGCTCCAGACCGGAGGCGATTTCGGGCTGCTTGCGCACTGCGAACTGGTGTTCGTGTGCGTGAAGTCGTACCACACGAAGGACGTCGCGCGCTCCCTGAGCGCGGCGGCACTGAATCATCCCTCGATCTGCTCGCTCCAGAACGGCTGGGGGCACATGGAGCTTCTCGAAGCGGCGCTCCCCGGGCTCCCCATCCTCGCGGCCGCGACCTCGCTCGGAGCCTATCTGGACGATCAGGGACTGCTCCACGCCACCGACCGCGGAACCACCGTGGTGGCACCCTGGAGGGCGGCCCAGCTCGAGGCCGCGGGCCGCGCCGCCGAGAGCCTGCGCTCCACGGGCCTCCTCGCCGAGGTCCGCCCCGACGCGCGCTCCGTGCTCTGGCGAAAGCTCGTCTTGAACTCCGCGGTGAACCCGGTCAGCGCCCTTGCCCGCTGCACGAATGGGGAGCTTTTGCATGTATTGGGCCTCTTCGAGATCGCCCGTGGAGCGGCTCATGAGGCCGCTCGGGTGGGCACCAAGCTCGGCGTGCTCGACACGGAGTTCGATCCGGAGGAGTCGCTCCGCGCCATCCTGAAGGAGACGGGGGCAAACTCCTCTTCCATGAAGGAGGACCTCGCGCGCGGGCGCCGGACCGAGATCGAGGAGATCACCGGCGCGATCGTCCGCCAGGCAGGATCCCTGGGAGAGCCCGTGCCCATCCAGACGTCGCTCCTCACCCTCATCCGCGCCGCCGAGCACAGGCTGCAGTAGAAACGAAGCGGGGCGACCCGTGAGGGCCGCCCCGCGTTGGATTCCCCTTCGAAACGGAAGCTACTTCGTCACGACCAGCTGGCTCTTGAACGTGCGCTCGGGGGTCTGGAGGACGTAGAAGTACACGCCCGAGGACACCCTCGATCCGCTCCTCGCCGTTCCGTCCCATGCCACCGCATGCAGACCGCTCCCCATCACCTCGTCCGCCAGCGTCTTCACCAGACGTCCCGAGACATCGTAGACGTGGAGCCGGACGCTACCCGGTGCGCTCAGAGCGAAGTGGATCGTCGTTTGCGGGTTGAACGGGTTGGGGCTGGCGTACGGCTGGAGGTTGAGCCCCGCTCCCGCGCTCGGGAACGCCGCCGCGTCCTCCTCGCCATCGTCGTCGCCGTGAGCGGCGAAGGATCCCTTGATGACCAGCACCGAGACCGTGCCGCGGAACGAGCCGCCGCTCGTCAGCGTACCCGAGATCGCGACTTCGACCACGCGGATTCCATTCGGAAGACCCTCGAAGAGCGCCCTCAGATCGTCCTTTCCAAAGCAGGCTTTGACATTGCCCTTGTTCCGGTCGCGACGGTCGTCATCGTCTCCCTGCGTCTTCTTCGTGACCGCATGGATGGACACCCCGTTGTAGGTCGCGAGGAGCGAGGAGCCCAGGATGTCATTGGTCCGGAACGAGCCATTCTTCGATCGGATCTGGACGCACCAGCTGCGCGAGGATCCGAGCAGGATGAAGCGGTCGTTCCCGTTGAGGGAAATGATCGCCTCGAGGGCCGAGCTCGTGATGGTCGTGATCGCCGTATCCACACCGGTGAGCGCCGGGCTTCCGTTGTCCGTGGCCGTCAAGGTCACGGTGAAGGTGCCGGTGGCCAGGTAGGTGTGGGTTGCCGTCGCTCCCGTCGCTTCCGAGGTGATCCCGTTGCTCGCGTCGAAATCCCACGAGAGGGTCACCGCGTCGCCGTCCGGATCGGAGCCCGAGCCCGTGAAGGTCACCGGGCTGCCCGCGATTCCGGTGTACGGACCACCCGCATCCGCGACCGGCGGTCGATTCACGTTGTTCACCGTGATCAGGAAGCTCTTCGGGTCGGTCAGGCCGCCGTCACTGGCGGAAACCGTCGCCGCGTAGGTGCCGGCGTCCGCGTATCCGGGCGCCAGGTGCGCCCTGCCCGTGCCGGTCCCGGTCCCGGGAGTGATCGTGGTAACGGTCAGGAAGGTAGGCCCGGTGACCCTGGAGAAGCTCAGCGCGTTCCCATCCGCGTCCGTCGCGGTGAGAGTCTGGTCCTGCGTCGCGTTCTCGTTCACCGTCATGTCGGAAGGCTGCGCGAGCACCGGGGCCTGGTTGGTCGCGGTGACGTTGATCGTGAAGCTGTGTGAGTCGGACTGGCCGTTCGCAGTGACCGTCACCGCCGCGGGGAAGGTGCCGGAGGTCCCGAGCGGCGGAGTGAGACGAATGGTTCCCGTGAGCGTGCCGCCCCCCTGGGAGGTGGTCAGGACCATGAAAGAGGGACCCGAGAAGTCCGATGTCATCGTGTCGCCGTCCGGATCCGCTGCATGGATCGCCTGCTCCGCGGTCGCTCCCGCCGCGACCGCCATGTTCGCGATCGCGTCGAGCACCGGCGGACGATCGTGGTTCAGCACCGTGATCGTGAGCGATTTCGAATCCTCTGCGGTGCCGTCGCTGGCCGTCACCGAGGCGAGCGCCGTGCCCGCATCGGCGAATCCCGGCGCCAGATGAAGGTTGCCTGTCGCCGTCCCGGTGCCACCCGAGATCGTCGTCACCTCGGCGTAGGTCGGTCCCGACGCGAGCGAGAAGGAAAGCTCCTGGCCGTCCGCGTCCGTCGCGGAGAGGCCCTGATTCGCCGTCTCCCCTTCGATCACCGTCATGTTGGACGGCTGCGCGAGCACCGGCGCCTGATTCGTCTTCAAGACGTAGATCGTGAACGTCTCATGAGAGGCCGCGCTGTGCTCATCCGTCGCGGTCACCGTGGCTGAATGGGTCCCGGCGTCTCCGAATCCCGGGGCGATGTGAATGCTCCCGTGGCCCGTCGGATTGTTGGGCGTGAGCGTGGCGAAGGACGGAAGCTCTGCCGTCAGCGTGATGGCGTCTCCGTCCGGGTCGGTGGCCACGACGGGCACATCGTCGGTGTTGCCCTCAGCGACGAACGGATCGTCGATGTGGTCCACCGACGGAGGCTGGTTGGTCTGGAGGACCGCGATCGTGAACGACTTCTCGTCGAACAAGGAGCCCGGATCGGTCGCGCGCACGGTCGCGGCATAGGTCCCGGCTTCCTGGAAGCCAGGCGCCAGGTGAATGTTTCCCTGGACGGAGTTGCGGGTCGTGACTTCCATGAACGTCGGCCCCGCGGCCTTGGAGAAGGTGAGCGACTGGTCATCGGGGTCGGTCGCGCTGATGATCTGGTCCTCGGTAGCTCCCTCGTTCACGGTCATGTTCGCAGGCAGTGCGAGCACCGGCGGGTGGTTCTCGGGCGCGGCCGGGTTGACCGTAATGGTGAAGGATGAGGAGTCGACGACCGCGCCTCCGTCCGTCGCCCTGGCCACCGCGTCGTGGGTTCCCGCATCGCCGGAGACCGGAGCGAGATGGATGATGCCCGTCGTGAGACCGACCGTCATGAATCCAGGACCGGAGCTCTTGAAATACGAAACTGCGTCGCCGTCGGGATCGGTGGCGTGCATCGTTTGCTCTGCCGTGGCGCCCTCGGTCACCGTCATGTTCGCGATCTGCTGAAGGACCGGTGGCCGATTCGTGTTGTTCACCTGGATCTCGAAAGACTTCGTGTCGCTCAGCGTGCCGTCAGAAGCGGAAACCGTCGCTATGGCGGTGCCCGCATCCTCGAATCCCGGTGCCAGGCGGACCAGCCCCGCCGCGCTCACGGTCGCGTACGTCGGACCGGAGACTTTGGCGAAGGTGATCGTGTCGCCGTCGAGATCGGTGGCCTGGAGCGTCTGATCCGCGGTGCTTCCCTCGTTGACCGTCATGTTCGCCGGCTGATCCAGCACGGGGGCGCGGTTATTGGGAGGGCTCACCAGAATCGTGAAGGACTTCGTGTCGCTCAGCGACCCGTCCGAAGCGCTGGCCGAGGCGCCAAAGGTGCCCGTGTCGCCGGTGCCCGGCGCGAGGTGAATCACGGCATCCGTGAGTCCGACCGTCATGAACGCGGGACCCGAGTCCTTGTGGTATGTGATCGCGTCCCCATCGGGATCCGTGGCGTGCATCGTCTGCTCCGCCGTCGTGCCCGCGGTCACGGTCATGTTCGCGAGCGCCTCGAGAACCGGAGGTTGGTTGGTGTTGTTCACCGTGATCGAGAACGACTTGCTGTCGCTCAGCGTTCCGTCGGAAGCGGAAACCGTCGCTATGACGGTGCCCGCATCCTCGAATCCCGGCGCCAGGCGGACCAGCCCCGCAGCGCTGACGGCCGCGTACGTCGGACCCGAAACCAGCGCGAAGGTGATCGCGTCGCCGTCGAGATCGGTGGCCTGGAGCGTCTGATCCGCGGTGCTTCCCTCGTTGACCGTCATGCTCGCCGGCTGATCCAGCACGGGGGCGCGGTTATTGGGAGGGCTCACCAGAATCGTGAAGGACTTCGTGTCGCTCAGCGACCCGTCCGTCACGCTGGCCGAGGCGGAATAGCTTCCCGCGTCGCTCGTCGTCGGCGCCAGATGAATGATGCCGGACGTGAGGGAGACGGTCATGAATCCGGGGCCGGTGACCTTGTGGAACTGGAGCGGGTCGCCGTCGGCATCGGAGGCGTGAAGGGTCTGCTCCGCGATGTTCCCCGCGATCAGCGCCATGTCCTGGATGGGTTCCAGGACGGGTGCCTGGTTCGTGTTGTTCACGGTGATCGAGAAGGACTTTTCGTCGCTCAGGCTGCCATCCGTGGCGCGGACCGTTGCGGAAGCGGTGCCGGCATCCGAGAGCCCTGGCGCCAGGTGAATATTCCCCGTCGCCGTGCCGGTGCCGCCATCGGTCGTGGTCACCTCGGCGTAGGTCGGACCCGACACGAGCGAGAAGGAGAGCTCGTTTCCATCCGGGTCGGTGGCCTGGAGCGCCTCGTCCGCGGTGGCTCCCTCATTCACCGTCATGTTTGCAGGCTGCGCGAGAACGGGCGCCTGGTTCGTCGCCGTGACGTTGATCGTGAAATTGCGCGTCGCCGGCGTACCGATCGACGTCGCGGTCACGGTCGCCGCAAAGGTGCCGGAGGTGCCGAGCGTGGGCGCCAGGTGGATGGTCCCGTCGTGATCGATGGCACCTCCAAGCTGGACGTCCCCGATCACGGTCATGAATGTCGGGCCGGAGGACGTGAAGTTGATCTCGTCGCCGTCCGCATCGCTGGCGTGAATGCGCTGGTTGGCGGTCGATCCCGCCGCAACCGTCATGTTGGCGATCTCATTCAAGGTGACCGGGCGGTCCACATTGTTCACCCGGATCACGAAGCCGGACGTCATGGAAGCATTCTCTGGGTCGACCGCGCTGACCGCGGCGCTCGCCGTTCCCGCGTCGAAGAAGCCGGGCGCCAGGTGAATGTTGCCCACGCCGGGGCTCGTCGTGGTCACGGTCATGTAGGCCGGCCCGCCGGAGCCCGCGCCCCCGCCGGTGAATTTCTCGAAGTGGACCGGATCCCCGTCCGGATCGTGCCCCGTGATGATCTGGTCCGCGGTCTCGCCTTCATTCACGGTCATCGAGGAGACGGGGTCCAGCACCGGCGGGCGGTTCACATTGTTCACGGTGGCCGTCAGGGACCGGTCGTGGTTCAGGGAGCCGTCGCTGGCCCGGACCGTGATGGTCGCCGTTCCGGCGTCGTCGAAGCTCGGGGCCAGCTGGAGATTGTCGCTGGAGACGTGGGCGTAGGAAGGACCCGAGACCAGCGAATAGGTGACGGCATCGCCATCCGGGTCGGTCGCCACGAGGACCTGATTCGCGGTCTCCCCTTCGTTCACGACCATGTTCTCCGGCTGGTTCAGGACCGGCGGCCGATTCACGTTGTTCACCGTGATCGAGAGGGATTTGGTCGTGGCTGCAAATCCATCCGTCGCGCGCACCGTGGCGCCCGCGGTTCCCGCGTCACTGAAGCCCGGAGCCAGGTGGATGTTCCCGGTCCCCGTTCCGGAGCCCGGCGTGGCGGTGGTCACGGAGGCGTACGAGGGCCCGGAGAGCAGTGAGAACGTGATGGCGTCGCCATCCGCGTCCGTCGCGGTCAGCACCTGGCTCGCCGTCGTGCCCTCATCCACGGTCATGTTGGCAGGCTGCGCCAGCACAGGCGTCTGATTCGGATTGACCGTGACGAGGAACGGCCGGGTCACGTTTCCGGTTCCGTCCGTGGCGTTGACGGAAGCCGGGTAGGCCGTCGTGGATGCGGCGCCGATCGCGGGGGCCAGATGGATGGTCCCGGTGGTCCCTGTGAGCGTGATCACCGTCATGAACGTCGGCCCGGTCGCCCGGGTGAACGTCAGCGCATCGCCGTCGGGATCGGAGCCCGAGATTCCCTGGTCCGCGGTGTGCGCCTCGATGACGGTCATGTTCGACACCACGTCCAGAAGCGGAGCGCGGTTCGAATTCATCACGAGGACGAGGAATGATTTGCTGTCGCTCCCCCCGGCGCCGTCACTCGCCGTGACGGTCACGGTATCTTCGCCCGCATCACTGAATCCAGGGGCGAGATTGATATTCCCGGTGGCCGTCCCGGTCCCGGGATTGATGGTGGTGACCGTTGCGAACGAGGGTCCGCTTGCCTTGGAGAAGGTGATGGGGTTCCCGTCCACGTCGGTCGCGGAGAGCGCCTGATTCGCGGTCGCGCCTTCGGCGACGACCATGGCGGAGGGCTGCGCCAGCACCGGTGGTGTGTTGGTCTGGGGCACGTCGATGACGGTGATGGTGAAGGCTCGGGTGGCGCTGAATCCCCCGCTCGTGTCCGCGAAGCGAACGCTGGCGCTCGCGGTCCCGGCATCCGAGAACCCTGGCGCCAGGTGGATGTTTCCCGTGGCGGTGCCCGTTCCGGGAGTCGGAGTCGTGACGGTCATGTACGCCGGTCCGGATACCTTTTCGAGCGTGAGCGCTTCCAAATCCACATCGGTGCTCGTGAGGACTTGGTCCGCAGTCGCCCCTTCGTTCACGGTCATGCTGTTGACCGTGCCGAGTATCGGAAGTCGGTTGACGTTGTTCACCGTGATCTGGAACGTCTTCTCGTCGGAAAGATTGCCGTCGCTCGCTCGAACCGTGGCGGATCTCGTACCCGCGTCGTTGAAGCCAGGCAGCAACCGGACCGCCGAGGGCGTAGAAATGCTCATGTACACAGGCCCCGCCACGACGGTGTACAAGAGCGGATCAGTGTCCGGATCCGTAGCCGTGAGGACCTGCTCCGCTGTTGCTCCCTCGTTCACGGTCATGTTGGCCGGCTGCGTCAGCACTGGCGCGCGATTGACGTTCTGGATAGTGAGTACCGTGGTTCTGTTGCTCGTGTCCGTCCCGTCAGCCGCGAACCAGGTGATGGTCTTGGCGCCCTGATCGTCGAATCCAGGCGTCCCGGAGATCGTGGCCGT
>DASQAV010000029.1:0-16512 GCA_035635575.1 Candidatus Dormiibacterota bacterium
CTTGGCGCCGCCGCATGGAACGCCACACACTCGCGCCCGCACACCCAGGGTCCGATGCACCTGGCACTCCCGCTCCCACCGGACGTTCAGGTCCAGGCGTCAGTGACCGACGGACGCACGATCGCGCTCGTCGGAAGACCACTCGGCGCGAGCGCCGCCGAGCTATCGTCGGGGCGACTTTACATGCGCCGCATGGATCAGGAGGATTTCGAGCCGGTGCGTGGGACCGAGGGTGCCACCGCGCTCTTCATGAGCGCCGACGGCCGCACCATCGAATACTGGGCGCATGCTGCGGAACAGTCGCGCGGCCTTACCCGATTCCGGATGCCGGCGGATCGGAGCGCTCCGCCCGTTCCCGTCGGGGACGTAGGTCAGGACTGGAACGGCGACGGGGTCTGGCTCGAATCCGGAGACCTCATCTGCTCGAACCAGGACGGACTGAGCTACGTGCGTGTGCCGGCGAATGGAGGGTCGCCCAGAGCCCCCGTCCGGCTTGCCATCGCAGGCTATCCCGGAGGCAGGTTCTACCCGCAGGGGCGTCCGCTCCCCGGCGATCGCGGCCTCTTCCTGAGGGCCATCTGGTATCAGGGGCAGGTGTATCACCAGGGCATTGCCATTCTGGACCCTCGTTCCGGCAAGGCGAAGATGCTGATCCAGGATGGGGGGAGCCCCGTCTACCGCGCGGGCATCCTTTGTTTCTCGAGACAGGACGCGCTGTTCGCGGTCCCGTTCGACCTCGGCAAGATGGAGATCCGGGGGGAGCCCGTCGGGATCATGAACGAGCTCCGGCAGACCAACTCCGCGATCAACGCCGGTTTCGGAATCACTCCCAACGGCATGCTGGCCTATCTCGGAGGCGGCAACGTTCTGCGGAATCGCCGCGTGATCGTCGTGGATCGTCAGGGAAACGTCTCGGAGTGGTTGCCGCAGCGGCGACCCTTTGAATACAGTCTCAAGGCATCGCCCGACGGCAGCAAAGCCACCGTCTCCATCAACAATGCGAGCGCGATCACCGAGCTCTGGGTGTACGAACGTGGAGGAACCGCGGGCCGGCGCGTCCGCTTGCGTCCAGGCGCGGATTGCCTTGGGGCTGTGTGGTCGCAGGACGGCCGATGGATCGCGTTCGCGCAGAACGCCGATGATTCGCTGGATGGGATCTATATGGTCGACGCCGGCGGGTTGTCGACGCCGCGTTGGATCGCGAAGAAACTCTCACCTTCGGCCTTCATCGTGCCTTCTTCCATCGCCCCGGACGGGAAGACCATGCTGGCGACCACCGTCGAAGGCAACAACGTGCAGATCTCTGTTCTGCAAGTGTCCGAGAAAGAGGGCGACCTCGCGGTCCCGAAACCGATCACCGGCAACGACGCCGCGCATGGGATGGGCATGTTCTCGCCTGACGGACACCTGGTGGCTTATCAATCGATTGAGACCGGACGACCGGAAATATACGTCTGCGAGTGGTCGGAAGGTGGGTTCAAGGGCGTGCCGGTTATGGTCTCCCGTGACGGGGGAGATATCGCGAAGTGGGGACGCGACGGCAAGCATCTCTATTATTCCTCCCAGGGGAAGCTGATGTCGGTCGAGATCGCCTCCCGGCCCACGCTAGCCGCGACCGCCCCGACGCCGGCCTGGGATCTCGCTGCATTGGGCGTCCCACCGAACCGTCTCGGGAACGGGCTCTATGACCTTCTTCCGGATGGCCGGCTCCTCGCGGTGCAGAAAGCCCCGGAGGAGCAGAATCCCACGCAGGCGAACGTGATCCTGAATTTCGACGAGGTGCTGAAAGAAAGGCTGCACGCCGCGCGGAAGTAGGCTCCGGCGGCTAGCGGACGGCGGGCTCCTGACGCCTGAGGCCCGGCCGCTGGTGGGAGCGCTGGCGGGCGGTCAGATCCGCGGTCGTGTCCCGAATCCAGTTGCGAGCCGCCTTCGCGTAGGCCTTCTTCGCGGCCGGCAACATGGGATTCCCCTCCAGCTTATGATGCGACGCAAGCTCGGCGCGGAACGCGACGCCGGTGCGGCCCGCGCCCGCGGCGCTGATCTCCACGAGGCACCGCGCCATCGTCTTTCCCATGAAGAGCCAGATGAGCGGGTGATGGATCTGCTTCCACCGGGTCACGACGAAGCCTCCGTCATTGTCACGGACGTGCACCTGGAACACGACCCACTCGTCCGCCTCGAATTGCCGCCGCGCGGCCGGCACGACGTCGGCCAGATCGAAGAGAAGCGTGTCCACGTGTTGCTCACTCCGGAAGAAGTGCCATGGGTGCTTCGCGCTCGCGGTCGGGAGCCCGTCGGGGCCGGGAGGTCCGTCTTTGGCCAACGCCGGTCCGGGGAGCGCGATCGCGGCAGCGAAGAGAACCGCGACCCCGGCTGCAAATAGGAGCGAGACGAGAGATCGGGCGATCACGTGGAGGATGTAGTCGTCCCCAGATAATTCGGTCGCAGGTACATCGTCTCGAATCCCATCCTCTTCGCATTGCGGAAGGAATAGCTGGGCTTCTCCAGCGTCTCCTCGGCGGTCTCCATGGAGATCCACTTGCAGCCCGCCTCGCGCGCGGCCCGGATGCGCGCCGCGATCAAGGCCGCCTGGATCCCCTTCCCGCGCGAATCTGGTAGAACGGCCGCGTAGCCGAATTCCGCCCAGTCGCCCTCGTAGTAGAGCGCCGCGGTCCCGACCGGCTTGTCGTGCACGAACGCCATGAAGTGACGGCGCCCGGGCTGTCCCACGAGCGCTGCGGCCCAGTCGGCCATGCGCTCGGGCATCCCGAACACGGTCTGGATGGTGCGGCCGAAATCGTCCGCGTGCTCGCGCCCGATCTCCTTGATGCGGGCGGTCGTGAACGCATTGGGTATGGGATCCACCGGGCGCGTGAGCTTGACCCAGCTGTTGTGGAGCGAGAGCCCCCGGCCCGTGATCCAGTCGGTAAGCTGGATGGGACGCGCGGCGACGGAGACGCCGACGAAGAAGCGAGGCACACCCGCCTTCCGGTATCTCCCGATCGCCTGGTCCAGGAGCTCCTCCGAGGCGGGCTCGTCCACACCCAGGCCGCTCATGCGATTGAACATCAGGAGATCCACGTGGGTCATGATGAGCAGGTCCACGTGCCCGAGCCGCTCGAAGCGGATGCCGAATGCCTCGGCGGTGGCGGGATCGACGGAGCGGTAGGCTTCACGCCAGTCGGCACGCTCGATCGCCTCCGAGGCGTGCACGTGCTCTCGGGTGCCGGGAAATCGGGGCTCGATGTGCGTTCCGGGTGGCCAAGTCATGTAGGACCTATCTTCTCACGACCGCGCGCCATCAGCCTATCTCCTTGGTCTCAGAAACACCGCGTCCCACGCGGAGAGCGCGGGCTTCTGGCTCAGGTTCACGTCCACGAGCCCCAGTTGTGTGAACGGCGCGATTCCCGGCGGGAACCCATACGCCGCCGCATCGATATCGGTAAACGTGATCTGGAACCAGGCCTTCGTGCTCGCCTGATCCTGGATCAAGGCGTGCCGCGCGATGTAACGGCGCTGTTTCAGTGGATCCGAGGGTATGGCTCCCACGGAGTCGGACGGCCAGCCTCCCTCGATCACGAGCATGGGGAGCGCGGGCGAGTGGCCCAGCTGAAGGCGCGTGTAGTAGTCCAGAGGAACGCTGTCGGGATCGGTGAAGCCCCCAAGATAAGGATAGGAGGAGAGCCCGAGTGCCCGGATGTAAGGAAAGTCCATGAGGTCCTGATCGATTCCGACGTAGGCGCCGCCGGGACCCGCGAGCTTCCCCCACGCCGTCTCCACCTGGACGGTCGTGTAGATCTTCACGGTAGAGTCCTCGGCGCTCACCGCGGTCGCGGCACCGCTCGCGGCCTGGACGACCGCGTTGTAGAGCGAGGCGGGGGCGATGGCGCGGATCAGGTTGGTCTCGGACGCAACACCGATATAGTCCGGATGGAGGATCGTGTCCATCGCGGTCACGTAGTTGACGTAGGCCTGCCGCACGGCGGGCTCGCTCAGGCTGCGGCCCGCCGCGACGAGCGGCTGGGATTCCGCGGAGCGGTCCAGTCCGTTCGTGGGATCCACGCTCACGATCAGCCGCAGCCCCTTCGCGCGATAGTAATTCGCGAGCGGGAGGTGGACGGCTCGCACGAAGGAGTCCGGGGGAAAGCCGGCGAGCAGGGAATCCCAGGGCGGCTCGGAGAGAATGAGCGCGGCATCGCCGCGCTGGGACCAGAGCTCGATGGTCAGGAGCGCGAGATTCGGAGCCGGCTTTGGCGGGAACGAGGTGAAGCCCATGAGGTACGTGCGCGCGCGCGGGGTGGGGCCGGTTCCATGGTCCGTCGAGCACCCACCGAGAAGGGAGGCGAGCAGGATCGCCGCCATGGAAAGGAAGAGGCGGCGGGCGGCGCGGTTGGTGCTCAAACCCGGCTCGGCTGGTTCATTCGCCCGAAGATTCCATCCAGCTCCGCGCGCGAGGCGCGGCTCGACTGCTCCGAGAATCCGAAGGAGATCTCGACGGCGCCCGCCTTCAGACGCTCCATGACGTGATCGGCGAACTCGTCAACCTTGACTCCGAACGTATGGAGGCCGGGGCCGCCGAGGTCGGTGTCCACGGCAGGGGGAATGGCCTCGATCACCTCTACCGAGGAGCCCAGGAGCTGATGCCGGAGCGATAACGTGAACGAGTGGAGCGCGGCCTTGGTCGCGCAGTAGACCGGCACGTCGGCCTTCGGCACGAACGCCAGCCCCGAGGTCACGTTCAGGATCGCCGGCTCCTTCTGCTTCATGAAGTGTGGGAGAAAGAGCATCGTGAGGTGCACCGGCGCGTGGAAGTTGATCGCGATCTCCTCCTCGACCGCCTCCCAGTGCTTCTCCTCGATGAGATTGATCCGGCGCTGGATGCCCGCGTTGTTCACGAGCACGTTCAGACCCGGCGCCTCGCTCACGGCCCAGTCGTAGAGGGCGATGCGGTCCGTCTCGAGGGCGACGTCGCAGACGCGGGTCTTGATCGTGGGATGGTTCCGGCGAAGCTCGAGGAGCTTCTCCTCCCGGCGCCCGCAGACGAGGATCTCGTTCCCCGCTTTCAGAAACCGCTCCGTCAGCGCGAGCCCGATGCCCGACGCCCCGCCCGTGATGAGGATCGTGTTCTTGGATGCTCGCATGCTCGCCCCTCCTGTTCGCCGTAGTGAGCATCCAGTATCGCCTGTAGGAGCTCGCCGCGCCACGGTGCTATTCTCCGCCCATGCCCCGAGGAGAAGAGGCCCTGTTGCCTGGCGAAATCCATGTTCTTTCGGAACGGATCGACCCGCGACTTCTTGCGCACCTCACAGGTTCGATTTTCGGCATCATGGTTAAATATGTCGTGGATGTCGACCGTGGGGTGATCGCCATAGGCGGTGAGCTGCACGCAGATGCCGAGGCCGTGTTGCTCGGCCTGGAAAGCGCCCAGGGCAGTCTTTGGGGAGCGAACTATTATCCGGGTAGCGGGCAGGATGAGTGCATCGAATACACGGCGCTCATCAATATACGTCCGGCGAGGGGCAATCCAGGAATGGAAGTCCTGGACCCCGCAATTCGCGAGCGGATCAGGGAACTCACCTTCAAGCTCATCGGAAGAGGGGAACCCCTTCCTTGATTCAGCACGCCGGGTTGACTCTGGAGCGGTGGTCCTCGTTTACCCTGGATCAGCAGATTCTGATGATCGGCAACGAAATGAACCGGGCGGGGAAGCTGACGAAGCCCGACGACCAGGAACGCCGCGCGAGCGCCTACGAGAGGGCGCTCTACCTGACGGACCTCACGATCGATGCTCATCGGCGCCCCACCTTGAGACGCGAGCTCCTTCGTTGGCGAGATCTGATCGCGATTCTGTTTCTGGAACGCGATCCGAGACCCACGGATCACGCGAAGGCATTTCGCGCTCTCTTGCTCCTGACACCAGAGGCTGCCAAGCAGATTCCATACGTCCTGGCAGGTGCAGGAGCGAAGCGATGAGCCCCAAGAAACCCGAGCGCAGCGAGTTCGACTAGGGGCGTCATGAGCTCCACCCCCACCAGCACGGGCACGCCGAAGCAGATCGGTCCCTACCGCATCGAGCGCGAGATCGCGCGGGGCGGCATGGGGATCGTCTACCTCGCTCGCGACACCCGGCTCGACCGCTGGGTCGCGATCAAGGCGCTGCCCGACGACGTCGCCGCGGACCCGGACCGGCTCGCCCGCTTCGAGCGCGAGGCGAAGACCCTCGCCTCGCTCAATCATCCCAACGTCGCGGGCATCTATGGTGTGGAGGAGAGCGGCGGGCGCCGCTACCTCGCTCTTGAGCACATCGAGGGGGAAACGCTCGCGGCGCGGCTCGCCCGCGGCCCGCTCTCGCTCCAGGAGACCCTCGAGATCTGCGCCCAGATCGCGGCAGGAGTCGAGGCGGCGCACGAGTCGGGGGTCATCCATCGCGACCTGAAGCCGGGGAACGTGATGGTCACCCCCGGCGAGCACGTGAAGGTCCTGGATTTCGGGCTCGCCAAAGGGAGGGTGGCTCCGGAAGCGGAGCGGGGCGCGCCGATCGATTCGCCCACGCTCTCCTCACCCACGCTGCCGCATTCCCCCACGATCCACGGGCCCGCGACCCTGCCCGGCGTGATCCTGGGCACCGCCTCCTACCTCTCCCCCGAGCAGGCGCGAGGGAAGGCGGTCGACCGGCGCACCGACATCTGGTCCTTCGGCTGCGTGCTCTGCGAGTGCCTCACGGGGCGCCGCGTGTTCGAGGGAGAGACCATCAGCGACACGATCGCGAAGATCCTCGAGCGCGATGCGGACTTCTCCCGGCTTCCGAAGCAAACGCCGTCTCGAATCCGGGAGCTGCTCCGGCGGTGTCTCGAGAAGGATCCAAGGAAGCGTCTCCGTGACATCGGCGAGGCGAGGCTGGTGCTGGAGGAAGTTCGCGAGGGACGCCCCGCCGCGCCCGGCGAAGCCCCGCCTCCTCCCACGCATCCGATCGCTCGTGCCCGGGAAGCGATGCGAAGCCACGGATTCCTCTTCGCCGCGGGACTCATTCTCGGCGCGCTCCTGGGTCTCAACATGTGGGGCTCGCTGAGCTCGGGAGTGCGAACCGGCGTGAAGGACGTCCTCCGCGTCTCCATTGCAATCCCCCCCGAGCTGCGAGCATCCGAGGTCCAGCTCACTCCCGACGGCAAGGCGGAAGTGATCAGCGCGGTGCGCCGGAGCCCATCCGGCGGCGCCGAGCTGGCGGCGAAGCTCTACGTCCGCCGCCTGGACAAGGAAACGTTCGAGCCTCTTCGGGGGACGGACGGAATCAACCGTTTCTCCATCAGCCCTGATTCCAGGTGGATCGCGTTTCGCGCCCCCACGTCGGAGCGCCTCTCCCAGCTCCGGCTTCTCAAGGTCCCTCTGGACGGCAGCGCGCCGCCCACACCGATCATGAGCTGGGACAACACTTGGTTCGGGCCTCCGATCTGGCTCCACTCGGGGGCCATGGTCGTCATGAGAGATCGGGGAAGGGAGTTCGTGTTCCTCGGCGCGAAAGGGGTGTCCGCGCCGACACGTCTTCGAATGAATGTGGCCGGAGCGGACGCCCAGTTCACCGGCCAGCCGCTGCCGGGCGATCGAGCCGCGTTCCTGCTCCTGCGTACCTACGCGGGAGGCGCCTACTACGAAGGGACTGCGGTCGTCGATTTGAAATCGGGCAGCGTGCGTGCGCTGATGCGCGACGGTTCCAATCCCCGCTACGCCCCGACCAAACATCTCCTCTTCACCCGAGGCGATGTGCTCTACGCCGCGCCCTTCGACCTTGGGAAGCTGGAACTGCGGGGGGAACCCGTCGCGATCCGGGACGGCCTACGCCGGCCCGGGTGGGAAAGCGCTTCCTTCGGTCTATCGGAAACCGGAATCCTCCAGACCGAGCCCGGCGGCGCATCGGGTCAGGACCGGCGCGCCATCATCGTGGATTTACGGGGAACCGTGGCCGACTGGTCTCCCGAACGCCGGGCGTTCGAGAACGCGTTCGCGGCCTCTCCCGATGGGCAGAAGCTCGCCACGGTCATCGCGAATCCGGCGAGCACACTCTTCGAGATCTGGATTCTGGGCCGCGGCCAGTCCTCCATGCACCGCGCGGTCGCGGTTCCCGGAGCGGACGTGGACGGCCCGGCGTGGTCGCCGGACGGCTCGCGGCTTTCGTTCATGCAGCGATCCCGATCGAGCACGGACGGAATCTACGTAGCCGATTTGAGCGGCGCGAGCCCACCCAGGCGGATTGTGAGGACGGATCCGGGCGTCATGTACGCGACGCACTCCTGGTCCCCGGACGGCAGGCAGATCCTTTGCTCCACCAGCCAGTCTTATGACTTGAGACTCTTTGTCGCGACCGTGCCGGCGGTGGGCTCCCCTGAACTGGAGCTGAGGCAGCTGTTCGCGGGGAACGTGCGTCGCGCCGGCGGCAGATTCTCCCCCGATGGCAAGTGGATCGCCTATGTCTCGGACGAGACCGGGAACATGGAGGTCTACGTGTCCGCGTGGGCGTCGGCGGGACCCACGGGACCCTCGTTCCCGATTTCCCTGGGCGAAGGAGTCCGGCCGCGGTGGAGCGCGGATGGCAAGCGGTTGTTCTACCTGGCGCGGTCGCAGGGCAAGGTGATGTCGGTAGACGTCACGACGGCCCCGCGGTTTTCCGTCTCTACGCCGGCGGTCGCCTTTGATCTCGGCGCCTACCGCGTGGCGGAGAACCTCTACGACATCCTCCCCGACGGACGCATGGTCGCGATCCAGAAGGCGCCGGGCGAGGACGACATCACCCGGTCCGATCTGACGCTCAACTTCTTCGACGAGCTGAAGGAGATGCTCACCGCCGCGAGAAGATCCCGCTGAAGATGTCCGTCCAGGCGTGAAGGATCATTCCGGGCTTGAGGCTCTTCCTCCAGAGCGCGAGCGTCCCGAACAGAAATCCGAAGATCGTGATCGTGATCACGTTTCGAAGCCCCTGGTATCCATGCGACACGCCGAAGATCACTCCCTGGATCAGGACCGCCAGCCAGGCACTCCCGGTGAGGGCCAGGAACTGCTGCTGGAGGTAGCCCCGGAAGATCGTCTCCTCGCAGAAGCCGGCCGTCATGGAGAGCAGGACCCACACGGCGATCTCCAGGGGATCTCGCGGAAGAAGGGCCGAGATGTCCTTCGCGGAATCGGTGCCGAGGAACTTGCCCGCCACCACCTCCAGGCCTCCCCACGCCGCCCACACCACGAGCGCGATCGCGACATCGCGCGCGACGTCCTTCCAGCTCCCCCATCGCTCCCCGAGGAGATCGCGCAGCCGCGTGCCGGTTCGTCTCAGCCCGGTCGCGGTCACGAGACGGAGCAACAGCCACTGGGCTCCGATGAGCGACAGATAGAGCGGCAGCGCGGAGCCGGTGCGCGGGACGAGCTGATCCCCCGCGGGCGCGTGACGCTGCGCGTAGGCCCCATACGCTGCGAGCCCCATGAGGATCGCGATGAGCAGGGCCGTGTGCCAGATCGGCGCGATCAGCCGCCGCTCTGCGGCAGGTGCGGTTTCTGAGATAGCGTTCATGGCGTGTGTTCCTTTCTCGCCGCTCCCTTCAGGACCAGAAGCGACTTGCGTGTTTCGCGGCACCAGCGGATCAGGCTGCGCGCGCGGTGCTCTCCAAAGCTCACGGTCATGAGCCAGAAGGGAAGGCTGGGATGGTCCCGCTGCTCCTTCATGATTTCCTGGCGAATGCGCCGGAACTCGCGAAGGGCGGCGATCTGCTCGACGTGAAGCTGCTCGATCCACTCCAGCTCCCCGGTCGCAGCGTCGCGGCGGCCGAAGAAGAGCTTGAGCAAGAGCTCGTTCCGCACGCCGGCGGGCCGGGGAGGCTCCTCGCGCCAGCGCGCGAGCGCCTCGCGTCCCTTCTCCGTGATCTCGTAGACGTGGCGATCGCGGCCGCCGGCGGCCCGCCCCGCGCGCCGCCGGATGAGTCCTTGGGACTTGAGCTCCTTCAGCGCCGGATAGATCTGCCCGAAGCTCTCGCTCCAGAAGTAGCCGATGCTCGATTCCGACTCCTTCCGGATGTCGTATCCCGACATGGGAGCGAGGCTGAGCATGCCCAGGACCGCGTAGGGGGTGGAGCGTGTGCGTGCGTTCATATAGCTATAAGATATATATCTCGCAGATGTATTGTCCAGTTGAATTCGCCTCCCCAAATCCCGCTAACCATCCAGGCCCCGACCGCCGATAACCCCTTGTGAAGGCTCGGGCCGCGCTGTGGCGGCCCCGCAAGCCGCTCGGGGGACGTCCATTCCATGAATCTGAACGTTGCGGTCATCATGCCGCCGGGGGACGAGCGCGACGCGCTCGTCGGCCACCTGACGGCACGCGAATGCGCGGCACGCGTCGCCGACACGCCCGCCCAGTATCTGGGGCGCCACGGCAACGAGGGCTGCGAGATTGGTCTCCTCGATTTCGGACCGGGCACTCCCGGTCTCCCCGGCTCCATCGCAAAGGCGCTGGAGCAGAAGCGCGAGTCGATCGAGCGGCTGAAAGAGAACTGGCCCAAGCTCCAGCTCGTCGTCTTCGCCGATCGCGATTCCCAGGCGACGACCGAGACGCTGGAGCTGGGCGTGCGCAACATCTTCCTCAAGCCGATCAATTACCCCCAGCTCGACGGACTCCTCAACGCCGCGGGACGCTCGGTGGCGCAGCAGGCGCGCCAGCAGCGCGAGACGGCGCGCATCGAGCAGGAATTCCGATTCGATCGCATCGTGGGCCAGAGCCCCGCCGTGCTGGAATCGGTGGATCTGGCGCGCCGGGTCTCCCAGTCCAGCGCCACGTCGGTGCTGATCCTCGGCGAGTCGGGAGTGGGGAAAGAGCTCTTCGCGCGGGCGATCCACGGCGAGAGCCCGAGGAAGCAGGGCCCGTTCATGGAGGTGAACTGCGCCGCGATTCCACGCGAGCTCTTGGAATCCGAGCTCTTCGGACACGAGAAAGGCGCCTTCACCGACGCTACGCAGACCCGCGTAGGACTCTTTGAAGCGGCGGAAGGCGGGTCCGTATTCCTCGACGAGGTGGGCGAGCTTCCGCTCACGCTGCAGGCCAAGCTCCTCAAGTTTCTCGATTCCAAAATCGTGAGGAGAGTGGGGGGCTCGAGGGACATTCCGGTAGATGTACGGATACTAGCGGCCACCAATCGAGAGCTAATCTCAGAGGTGAAGCAGGGACGCTTCCGCGAGGATCTCTATTATAGGCTCAATGTCGTGCCGATCGAGGTTCCGCCCCTTCGGGTGCGGGATGGCGATCCGGTGCTCCTCGCGAGACTGTTCGTGGAGCGCGTTGCCCGGAAGCTGGGACGGACCGTGCACCTCTCGATGGAGGGAGAGCGGGAGATCGCCCGCTATCACTGGCCGGGCAACGTGCGTGAGCTCAGCAATGTGATCGAGCGCGCGGTGCTTCTGGCGCGTGCCGAGGAGATCGGACCCGCCGAGCTGGCGGTTCCGGCCCCCCTGGCAGATCCCTCCGATGAGCTCTCCGGGTTCAGCGTCACGATTCCAACGAATGGGATCTCGCTCCCCGCCGTCGAACGCGCCGTGATTCAAGCTGCACTGGATCGCGCAAGTGGTAATGTTGTAGAGGCAGCGCGGCTGCTCAAGATCGGCCGCGGAAGCCTGCGCTCGAAGATGAGGCGGCACCGGATCGAGCGCCCCCGGGAGCGGCGGCCGGGTGAGACCGCCGAGTTCGAGCGTGTCAGCATGGTGTGAGGCTTATGCATACCGATGAAGCCGTACTAGAGGAAGCGAGACCCACCCGCGAGACGCCCCGCGGAACCGAGACGGTGCTCGTCGTCGAGGACGACGAGCTGGTGCGGAACGTGACCGGTCTCGTTCTCGAGGAGCTGGGCTACCGCATCATCGAAGCCGAAAATGGCACCCAGGCGATGGAGATGAATCGCACGTTCGCCGGGCAGATCGACCTTCTTCTGAGCGACATCGTCATGCCGGATGGCAACGGCGTCGCCTGGTCGCAGAAGCTCACGAAGGATCGGCCGTCCCTGAACACCCTGTTCATCTCCGCGCACACGCGTGAGGGGCTTCAGAAAGACGGAATTCCCGACCCGGGCCCCGACTTCCTCCAGAAGCCTTTCCACCCCGAAGCGCTCGCGCGCAAGATCCGGGAAATCCTCGACCGATAGCTCCCGGAGACGCGGCCCCCCGCGGCCGTCTCCAGCGCGAAACCCCGCCGGGAACCCGCCGAGCGACTCCCTGGTCGCTCCGCTTGACACCGTCCCAATACGGCCATAGCCTTGGTGAGCGCGTATTTGCCCGAATCTGCGCCACACAGGCGGAGTCCAATGAAGGCGAGGAAGCTTTGGCTGCTGTCACCGATGAGGAACTCGTCCGGAAAGCGAAAGAGGACGATGAACGGGCCTTCGGGGAGCTGGTGTCCCGATATGAATCGAAGGTCTACAGCCTCGCCCTGAGAATGGTTCGCAATTCGGAGGACGCCGAGGACGTTCTACAAGACACGTTCCTGCGTGCGTACCGTGGCATCAAATCGTTTCAAGGCGCATCGACGTTTTCGACGTGGATCTACCGCATCACCGCGAATTCGGCGCTGATGCGTTTGAGGAAGAAGCAGCTTCCCACGGTCTCGATCGACAATCAGGACGAGCGGGAGACGCCGATCAACATCGCCGACTTCTCCCCGGGGCCGGTGGAGCAGTTGTTGAACCAGGAGCTGCAGCGCGAGATGGAGGAAGCCATTCAGTCCCTTCCGCCGGAGTTTCGACAGGTGTTCGTGCTTCGCGACCTCGAGGAAATGTCGAACGCGGAGGTAGCGGACATCCTGGATCTCTCGGTTGCCGCCGTGAAATCCCGTCTCCATCGCGCTCGCCTCAAGGTTCGGAACCGCCTCGCCGGATACTTCAGTGAAAACGCCAAACCGAAACGACGTGCCATGGGAGCCCACTGATGCTGACGTGCAAAGAGGTCCTCGAGTCCCTCTCCGATTACCTCGACGCGGACATGAAAGAAGAGCTGGTCAGTGAAATGAAACGCCACTTCGGTTCCTGCTCGGATTGCCGCGCCGAATTCGACTCCCTCACGATGACCCTCAAGCTCTACAAGCACGAGCACGCGGAGCCCACGGTCATGCCGGTCGCCTGCCACGATCGTCTGGTGAAGGTGCTCGAGCTGGAGAAACTGAGGTCCAAGGGCGCACCGCCGCCCAAGATGGTCTGAAGATGCCGGCGGCCGAGCCGACCCCGGAGGCCGACCCGACCCGATCCGACATCCGCGTCATCCATCTCCACCGCCCGCAGAACCAGCTGGGCGATCTCCTCCTCAACGTTCCCGCCATCCGCTCCATCCGCGAACGCTATCCGCACGCTCATCTCGTCCTCGTCGTGGGAAGCCAGAATGCCGCCGCCGTCCTGGGGCAGCCCTGGGCCGATGAGATTCGTGTCGTCGACACGCGGAATTTCCTGGGCGTGGCGCGCGCCGGAATCTTGGGCTCGCGCGGGCCGCGCCCCGACCTCGCGGTCTATTTCACGACGGTCTCCTATTCGCGCAGCGCCGCCATGCTCGTGCGCTGGTCGGGCGCGCGCGAGCGCGTGGGGTTCGATCCGGTGATGGTTGGGGAGCGCGATCGGGCGGGGCTGACGCGGAGCGTGCCGCATCCGGAGCCCGGTGCGAAACCTCTCCACCAGTCCGAAGTGAGCCTCCTCCTGGCGCGCGCCATCGGCGCGGGCGCCCGGCCCGAGCCTCCCTACTATGTCCCCGATCCCGCGCTCGCGGTACGATCGCCGGAGGGCGCGATCTACGTCCATCCCGGCGCCGGAAAGCACAAGAACCGGTGGGCGGCCGGCGGGTTCGCCGCGGTGGCCCGGGAATTCCTCCGGCGCGGCCATGCCGTCTCGTGGCTCGAAGGACCTCAAGATGGGGGCACGGTGGATGAGGCGGCCGCGGCCCTGGGCATGAAGCTCCCGGTGGTGCGCGGGGAGTCGATCCCCTCCCTCGCGGCCCGGTTCTCCCGCGCCGCGCTCTATCTCGGAAACGACACGGGGCCGCTGCATCTCGCGGGCGCCGTCGGATGCCCGACGGTCGGCGTCTATGGATGGAGCGATCCCGCCGAATGGAGCCCGGTCGGCCGCTGCGTGAGAAGCGTCCGCGCCGCGGACGCGAAGCTGGAATCGGTGACTCCGGATGCCGTGCTGGATGTAGCGCTGCCTCTTCTCGCCGAGGAGCGATGCGCCGTCGGCTGATCCTCGCATTGGTGCCGGTGGTATGGCTCGCGGCGGCTCCAGCCGTGATTCCTACGGCCTCCACTCCTCCTCCAGCCCCTTCCGTCGCACGCGTGGCGTGGATCGAGCAGCTCGCAGCCGAGCGCGACACGACAGGCCTTCGCCAGGCACTTCAGGGGCGCGCCGTCGCGACGCGAGCCGCGGCCGCCCGCGCGCTGGGTCTCATCCAGGAGCGCTCGACACGTCCCGCGCTGATCGGGGCTCTGGACGATCGCGCCGCCACCGTGCGGCGTGAGGCCGCCTTCGCGCTCGGGCTCCTGGGAGACTCCACCGCGGTTCCTTCGCTTGCGGGCCGCTGGGAGCGCGAGACCGATCCGGCCACCCGAGAGGCATTGGTCACGGCACTCGGAGCTCTGGCCGCGCAAGCAGGCGCTCCCACGGTATCCCGCGCGCTCGGCGCGAAGCGCGAGTACGAGCGCTGGGGCGCCGCCCTCGCGGCCGCGCGGATCCGGAGCCGCGACCTCGTGGCGCCGCTGGTCGCCCGCGCCGGGGACGTGCGGCCGGACATGCGCTGGCGCGTGGCCTACGCCCTGGGCCGGATCGGCGACCGGGGCGCGGCTCCCACGCTGCGATCCCTGGCGCGCGACAAGATCGAGCTCGTGCGCATGAGCGCGGCGCGCGCCCTCGCCGAGGTGGGGGACTCGTCCGGGACGGACGTCCTGGCGGCGCTCCTCAGAGATCCGGGCTGGCGCGTGCGCGTGAACGCGGTGCGCGCGCTGGGACAGCTCCTGGCCCGCGCTCAGGCCGCCGCGGTTGTGGCCCTCCTCGGCGATCCCAGCGCGCATGTCCGCTGGGAAGCCGCCTCGGCCCTGGGCCAGCTCCGTGATTCCTCTTCCGTGGCGGCGCTCACGCGCGCTCTCTCGGACACGGCAACGGGCGTGGTGCAGGGCGCCGCGATCTCGCTTCTCAAGATCCAGGGGGAGCGCGCCCTCCCCACCGTGGCCCCTCAATTCGATCTCCTGCCCGGCTTCCTTCGCTCCGGCTTGATCGAGGCGCTGGGACCGGTGCCCGGACGCACCGCGCTCCAGACGCTTCTCGCGCGCGCGCGCGAGGCCAACGACCCACCCACCGCCGCGGGCGCCTGCTCCGGGCTCGGGCAGCGGAAGTCCGATTCCGTCCAGGTGGCAGCCGTGCTCCGCACGCTACTCGGCGCACGCGATTTCACCGTGGCCAGCTCGGCGGCGGACGCGCTGGGGCAGCTCGCCGATTCGGCCTCGGTCCCATTCCTGGTGCCGCTCCTCGCGCGCTCCGGCACGACGGCAGACGCGGACGTCCGGTCTTCGGCCGTCGGGGCGCTCGCCGCGATCAAGACGCGCGAGGCGCTCGTGGCGGTCGCGACGATGCGCCGCGATCCCGAGCGGAGGATCCGGGAAGCCGTGTGCGCGGCGCTGGGCCTTCCCGCGGACTCGATCGGGTTGGTGAAGAATCCGCTCCTCCGCGTGCAGAGCATCCGGCCGGTCCCGCGCACGGCGCAGGTCCGCACGGAGCGGGGAATCATCACCATCGCCTTCGACCATGCGCGCGCTCCCGGCACGGTGGAGAATTTCGTGAAGCTGGCGAGCGCGGGCTACTTCAACGGAATCGTCTTCCATCGCGTCGTGCCCAATTTCGTCGTGCAGGACGGATGTCCGCGCGGGGACGGATGGGGCGGGCCCGGGTACGAGATTCCCTGCGAGTACAACGATCGCGCGTACACGACCGGGACCGTGGGGATGGCGCTTTCGGGGAAGGACACGGGCGGGAGCCAGTGGTTCATCACGCTCTCACCGCAGCCGCGCCTCGAAGGACGCTATACGGTGTTCGGCTCGGTCGCGAAGGGGATGGAGGTGGTGGAGCGGATCATGCCCGGGGACAGGATCCTGAGCGTCATTCCGAAGTAGCGTTCGGAGGCGTGTGGATCCACGAAAGCGGGCTAGGCCAGGGCGAGGATGAGCCGCTCGAGCACCGAGCGGAGGGCGGGCGCGACCGCGGCCACCCCCGCCGTCACGTCTTCATGCCTGAGACGCGCCGGGCTCTTGCCCGCGGCCCAGTTCGTGATGCTCGAGATGCACGCGACGGGCAGGCCGATCTCGTTCGCCGCGGCGACCTCGGCGGCCGTGGACATGCACACGGCGTCGGCGCCCATGCGCTCCAGCATCGTGATCTCGGCGGGCGTCTCGTACGAGGGACCCAGGGCGACGCCCAGCACGCCCCGCTCCACGCGGACGCCCGCGTTCACCGCGGCGCGAGCGGCTTT
>DASQAV010000030.1:0-18829 GCA_035635575.1 Candidatus Dormiibacterota bacterium
CGGACTCATCCCGCGCCCCCCAGATAGGCCTCCTGCACGAAGGGATTGTTCAACAGGGCCTGCGCCTTGTCCGCCATGCAGACCGCCCCGGTCTCCAGAACATACCCCTGGTCCGCGGTGGCCAGAGCCATGCGGGCGTTCTGCTCCACCAGGACGATCGTGGTTCCCCGCGACCGGATCTCCCGGATCACCGAGAAGATCTCGCGCACGAGAATCGGCGCGAGCCCCAGCGAGGGCTCGTCCATGAGAAGCACCGTGGGCCTCGCCATGAGCGCCCGTCCGATGGCGAGCATCTGCTGCTCCCCTCCGCTCAGGGTCCCCGCGGACTGGCGGCGCCGCTCGTCCAGCCTCGGGAAGAGATGGAAGATCTTCTTCAGGTCCTCGGCGATTCCGGCGCGGTCGCGCCTCAGATAGGCGCCCAGCTCCAGATTCTCGAGCACCGTGAGGTTGGCGAACACGATCCTTCCCTCGGGCACGTGCGAGATGCCCGCCCGGACGATCTCGTGCGCCTTCATGCCCCGAAGCGACTTGCCGCGAAACTGGATCTCGCCACGGCTCGGCGGGATCAGCCCCGAGATGGCGCGCAGGGTCGTGCTCTTCCCCGCTCCGTTCGCCCCCACTAGGGTCACGATCGTGCCCTCGTCCACCACGATCGAGACGCCCTTGAGCGCGTGGATCGCCCCGTAGTGGACGTGGAGATCGGTGAGTGCCAGGAGGCTCAAGGCTCCTCCCCGAGGTATGCCTCGATCACCTTGGGATCGCGCCGGATCTCCTCCGGAGTGCCCTCGGCGATCTTGACCCCGTAGTCCAGCACGGCCACCCTCTCGCAGATGCCCATGACCACCTTCATGTCGTGCTCGATCAGGAGCACCGTGAGCTTGTGGCGCTCGCGGATCTCGAGGATCAGTCTCATCAGCGCTTCGGACTCCGGACCATTCATGCCGGCGGCGGGCTCGTCCAGGAGGAGGAGCTTGGGCTCGGTCGCGAGCGTGCGCGCGATCTCGAGACGGCGCTGCTCCCCGTAGGGCAGCGAGCGTGCTTCGCTCGACGCGTATTTCGTGAGGCCGAAGGCCTCGAGGAGCGCTTCCGATTGATGCAGGATATGCCGCTCTTCCGCTGCGGATCGAGACGTGGCGAAGACGCTGTCCACGAGGCCCACGCCGCCGTGCAGATGGCAGGCGATGCGGACGTTGTCGAGGCAGCTCAGCGTCGCGAAGAGCCGCGGATTCTGGAACGTGCGCGCGACACCGCGGGCCGCGATCACGTTCGTCGGACGCCCCTGGATGGGCTTTCCCTCGAGGAGAATGGACCCGCTCGCCGGACGATACACGCCCGTGATCGCGTTGAAGACCGTGGTCTTCCCCGCGCCGTTCGGCCCGATGAGCCCGCCCAGTGTCCCGCGCGGAAGCTGGTAGTCCAGACCGGAGACCGCCTTCAATCCTCCAAACGTTACCGAGAGCCCGCGGAGCTCGAGGAGCGGCTGGTTCATGACCCGAGCGCCGGATCCGGCTTCATCCTCGGGGGCCGGAGGCGGAGCGTGAGCTCGCGCCGGCCCAGGATGCCCTGGGGACGCGCGATCATCAGCACGATCAGGAGGAGCGAATAGATGATGAGGCGCTCGGCGCTCGCGAAGCGGAGGAGCTCCGGAAGCGCCGTCAGGACCGTCGCTCCCAGGATCGACCCGGTCAGGCTGCCCATCCCTCCCAGCACGACCATGATGACGACCTCGATCGATTTCATGAAGGTGAAGCTGTTCGTGTGGAGGTACGTGTAGTGGGAGAAGAGCGCTCCCGCGACCCCCGCGAAGAACGCGCCGATCACGAAGGCGGTGACCTTGTAGCGGGTGGTGGGCACCCCCAGCGCTTCCGCCGCGATCTCGTCCTCGCGGATCGCGAGGAGCGCGCGTCCATGGTAGGAGCGCATCAGATTCCGGATCACGGCGTACGTGAGCCAGGCGCCGCCCAGGACCCACGCCAGATTCGTCCGCGTCGGGACCCCCGCGAAGCCGCGCGCGCCGCCCACCGCGTCGATGTTCAGGATGGCCACGCGGATGATCTCGCCGAATCCCAGCGTCACGATGGCCAGGTAGTCTCCGCGAAGGCGCATCGACGGGAGCCCGACCAGAAATCCCGCGACCGCGGACACCAGCCCTCCCACAAGAATTGCAATCAGGAAGGCGCCCGCCGCGGCAATGCCCGTCTCCGCCGAGCGGCCGAACCAGACCGGAACGGCGTAGACCGTGTACGCGGCCGAGGCGTAGGCACCGACGGCCATGAAGCCCGCGTGTCCGATCGAGAACTGCCCCGTGATCCCGTTCACCAGATTCAGGCTCAGGGCCAGGATCACGTTGATGGAGCAGAGCACGAGGACCCGGTAGATGTAGGCGTTCAGGTACCGGGACCCCAGCCAGTCCACGGCGCAGACGACCGCGATCGCGATCCCGGCGCTGAGCAACCGGCGCCAGACCATCAGACCTTCTCCGCCACGTTCTTGCCCAGGAGCCCCGCGGGCCGGATCAGGAGCACGGCGATCAGGATCACGAACGCGATCGCGTCTCGATAGGTCGAGGAGATGTATCCCACCACCAGATATTCGGAGATGCCCATCAGGAGCCCGCCGATCATGGCCCCGGGGACGCTTCCGATCCCGCCCAGCACCGCTGCCACGAACGCTTTGATGCCCGGCATGATCCCCATCAAGGGCTCGATCTTGGGATTGGTGAGCCCCACCAGGAATCCCGCGGCCGCCGCGAGCGCCGAGCCGATCGCGAACGTGATCGTGATGATCCGGTCCACCGGAATCCCCATCAGGCTGGCCGCGTCGCGATGGAACGCGACGGCGCGCATCGCCTTTCCGGTGCGCGTCCGCTTGATGAAGAGCGTGAGCGCCACCATGAGCACGAAGGCGACCACCACGACCGTGATCTGGTGGTTCGTGACCAGCACCCCTCCCGGGAGGGTGATCGTGCGGGGCGCGATCACTTGGGGAAAGAACTTGGGATCGGCGCCAAAGACCCGGATCCCGAAATTCTCGAGGAAGAGCGAGACGCCGATGGCGGTGATGAGCGCGGTGAGGCGCGAGGAGCGCCGCACGGGGCGGTAGGCGAAGAGCTCGATCAGGACCCCGAGGAGGGCGCAGATCGCCATGGAGCCCAGCAGCACGACGGCGGCGATGAGCGGCGAGGCTTCCGTGACGGTGCCGATGCCCAGGGCGCGCGCCAGGTAATACGCCGCGAAGGCGCCCACCATGTAGACGTCACCGTGCGCGAAGTTGATGAGGCGCAGGGTGCCGTACACCATGGTGTACCCGAGCGCGATCAGGGCGTAGATGCTGCCCCAGGCGATGCCGTTCGCGAGCTGCTGAAAGAACTCCTGCACGGGCGGCCGGAGGTTCCTTCCCCGCGCTTACGGCTCGACCGTCGCGACGAACTTGTAGCTTCGGTTCTCGATTCCCAGGAACACAGCCGGCTTGACCGCGTTCCGATGCTCGTCGAGCGAGATCTTGCCGGTCACGCCGGGAAAGTCCTTCGTCGCCGCGATCAGCGCCGTGAGCTTGGTGCGCGCGGCCTTCTGTTCCAGGTTGGGAGGCCCGGAAAGCGCCTCGAACGCCTTGGGGTCTTGCTGCTGAAGCTGCTGCATCGCGTTCGTGAGCACGCCGGCGGCGTCATAGGCCAGCGCGGCCAGTCCGTCGGGCGTGGCGTTGTAGCGCTTGCGATAGCTCTGGACGAAGCTCTGCACGATGGGATTGGGATCGTTCTCGTAGTAGTGGTTCACGAAGTAGGAGCCGTTCAGGGCGTCCTGCGCGATCTCGAGGAGCCGGTCCGACACCCAGCCGTCCCCGCCGAGCATCGGCACGTTGAGCCCCAGCTCGCGCGCCTGGCGCGCGATGAGTCCGACCTCCGTGTAGTAGCCCGGGACGAAGATGAACTCCGGCTTCTTGCCCTTGAGGTTGGTGAGCTGGGCCTTGAAGTCCTGATCCCCTTCGCTGTAGGACTCGTCCCCCACGATCGACCCACCCATGCCCTTGTACGCTTCGGAGAAGTAGTTCGCCAGCCCCACGCTGTAGTCGTTCTTGTTATCGCGAAAGACGGCGCCCTTCGAGAAGTGGAGGGTGTTCCGGGCGAACTTGGCGATCACCATGCCCTGGAAGGGATCGATGTAGCAGACGCGGAAGATGTGGTCCCCGATCTCGGTCACTTTGGGATTCGTGGACGAGGGGCTGATCATCGGGACGCCGGCGTTCTGGCAGATGGGCGCCGCGGCCAGGCTGCGGCTCGACGCCACCTCCCCCAGCACCGCGACGACGCCGTCCTGCGCGATGAGCTTGTTCACCGCGGTGGCCGCCTCCTCGGGCCGGCTCTGATCGTCCTCCACGAGGACGTGGATCTTCTTCCCGCCGATGCCTCCCGAGACGTTCAGGTTGTCCACGAAGAGCTCGATGCCGTTCTTGGACGAGATTCCAAACGTGGCGGTGCTTCCCGTGAGCGATCCGTATTCGCCAACCTTGATCTCCGCTTCCCGTTTCGCGCAGCTCTGAAGCGCGAGAAACGCCGCGAAGGTGAAGACGACCGTGGTGAGAATCTTGTTGTAACGGATCATGGGGCGAGCCTCCGTGCCGTAAGTGTTTGAATTGAAAGAGAGTTCTCTAAGACAAGATTTCGGGCCACCCTAGCCCAGCCGCCCCTCGCTTTCAAGGGGATAGCGGGGCCGGATCGGCCGGCGACGCTTTCCCGGAGTGGATCACGAACCGCTCGGGCTCGGCCGAGACGGCGGGCCGAAGCGCCCGGAGCTTGCGACCATCCTCGGAGTCGTAGACCTGCGCGCGCAGCGCCTCGCGGAGCATGGACGCGTTCAGGCTGCCTCGCTCGATGCCCCGAGCCACCGCGAGCCCGACCAGATACCCGCGCACCGACATGCGCGTGGGCGGCTCCCCGTACGCGTGCTGGTAGCGGGTCGCGAAGGAATCGCGCACCGCGCCCGTGAGCACGTAATCGGAGGCGACGTAGGTGGCACCCTCGAGCGCGGTCCTGGCCTCCGGGTTCATCCCCGTGGGATCCAGCCCGTCGAATCCAAACACACGCACCTTGGGCCAGGCGCTGCCGAGCTGCGCCGCCGCGATTGCCGAGAGGCGCGCCGGCGCCAGGAGCACCAGCGCCGATGCGCGCTTCTCGCGGAGGGAGGTCAGCGCGCGCGTGAGATCCACCGCGTCGGCCGGAACGACCTCCTTCCCCGCCACCGGGATCCCCAGCGTCTTGCAGGCGCCCACCACCGCTTCCGCCCTCGTGGAATCCTCCGGCGTATTCGCGACGAGGAGCCCCACGGACCCCCGGGAGTTCGGGGTCGAGAAGCCGCGAAGGAGGGATTCCGCGAGGAGGGAGTTCGCGAGGTGGAGCTGGAAGACCGCGTCGCCCAGGATCGCGAGACGCTCGTTCGTCGCCGAGGGCGAGATCAGCACGGCGCCGACGACCTGGCTGGCGGCGGCCAGGGGCGCGGTGTTCGCGCTGAAGAGCTCGCCGATGAGGATGGACACGCCGTGGTCGCGCAGGAGCCAGCGCGTCTTCCTCGCCCCCACGAGCGGATCTCCCTCCGAGTCATAGAGGACCAGCGAGACGTTCGGGGCCCAGTCACGGTTGTGCTCTTCCACCGAGACGCGAAGCCCCTGGACAAAGGTCTTTCCGTAGCGGTCGAACCGGCCCGTGAGCGGGATGACGACGCCGATCCGGACCAGCCCGGTGGCGGCGCGCCGGATCGCGATCGAGTCGAGGGCGCACGATTCGAAGGAGGCGAGGATCTGCTTGAGCTTCTTCTGGTCGTCGCCGCGCGCGCCCGCGGCGAGCCCGAGGCGCGCGGCCCAGATCCGCTCCGCGACCCGTGCGGGCGGCTCCAGCCGGTCGAGCTCGGGCTGACTCACGTACTGGACCGCCCAGGAAGGCGCCTCGGGCGCCGAAGGGCGGTCGAGGAGCCGTGCCTTGAGCTCCGCGGCCTTGGTGGGCGGGTACTGCTTGGAATCGGGATTGGCGGCGGAAGCGGCGGCGGGACTCAGGATCCAGAGAGCCAGGAGTACCTTGAGGATCATCGGAGCGCGGCGTGCTCGCGCGCGAGGCGCACGTACCCCTCGGCGGACTCCCGAAGGCGCGCGTGCACCGACTCCGGAATCGGTCCCTTCACCTTCGCGGGCACGCCGGCCAGGAAGGAGCGCGGGGGGACGCGGGTGCCTTCCAGCACGATACTCCCGGCGCCCACCAGCGATTCCTCGCCGATCACGCAGCCGTCGAGGAGAATGGAGCCCATTCCGATGAGACATCGATCCTCGACCGTCACTCCGTGAAGGATGGCGCGATGTCCCACGGTGACCTCGTCTCCGACGACGATCGGCGGACCGCCGCCCGTCAGATGGAGGACACAGAGATCCTGGATGTTGGTCCGCCGTCCGATCCGGATCGATCCCACGTCCCCGCGGATCACGGCGCCGTACCAGACGCTCGACGCCTCCCCCAGAACGACGTCGCCCACCACGGTGGCGGTGGGCGCGACGAACACGGATGGGTGAATCCTTGGAGTGTGATCCTGAAACGTGAGGAGAAGCGGTCGGTCCATGGCCGCGGGCGCGCTAGAGCTCCTCGGGATTGAACTTGCCGAAGTCTTCCGGGTTGAGTCCCTCGAGATAGCGCCGCAGCTCCTCCGCCTTCTCCTCCGCGGTGCGCTCCAGCTTGGGAGGCGTGATGTTCTCCGCGGCGGACTTCTCGAAGAGCTTGTCCATGATGAAGATCGGCGCGCGGGCGCGGAGCGCGATCGCGATGGAATCGCTGGGCCGGGCGTCCACCGGAACCGCCCCGGATCCGCCGTCCACGTAGATGTTCGCGAAGAAGGTGCTGTCCTTGAGGTCGGTGATGACCACGCGGGACACCTTGGCGTTCAGGCTCTCGAGGATCTGGATCATGAGATCGTGCGTGAGCGGACGTGGATATTTCTTGCCCAGGATCTCCATGTGGATGGCGCTCGCTTCCATCGGTCCGATCCAGATGGGAAGCACTCGGTTCCCCTCGATCTCGTGGAGAAGGACGACGGGACTTTTGGTGCGCTCGTCGATGGCGAGCCCGCCCACGCGTACCGGGATCATGCTCATGGCCGGGAGTTCGTTCCTCCGGGCGGGGCGCCGAGTCCGCCGCCCTTCATGATCAGCGTGTCCGGCATGCCCACGGAAGGCGGCGGAACCCCGTGCTCCATGTTCTCGATCATCCACTTCGCCGACGCGACCAGATCGGATTGCGGGTACTTCGCGATGAAGCTCTCGAACGCCTTCCTGGCTTCGGGATAGTTCTTCATCTCCTCCGCGTAGGTGAACCCGATCATGAACGAGGCCTGCGTGGCCGACTTGTCGTCGGGGTACTCGCGGACCAGCTGCTGGAAGATGCCGATCCGCTCCGCGGGGCTCTCGGTAGCCTGCGCCCGCGCGAAGAGATCGGCCGGCTTCAGCGCCGGGGCCATCGGGCTCTGGAGCGAGTCCGAGAGGATGCGCACGCCGTACTCCTTCTGGAGCGAAGCGATCAGATCCGTCTGGAAGTGCTCCGTCCGCTGATTCTCCAGATTCGAGCGGATCTGCCGCTGCACGGCCTCGTACTTCTGCGGCCCGGTTTCGGCCCTCTCGTCCGCGCGGATGACGTGCCATCCCTTGGAGCTCTTCAAGGGCTCGCTCGTCTCCCCTTCCTTCAGCTTGAAGGCTGCCGCGACGACCGCGGGGGCGTTCCCGATCCCCGGCACGATGGCGGTATCGTTGGTGACGAATCCAAGGATGCCGCCGTTCTTGGCGGTCAGCTTGTCGGTCGAGTACCGCGCCGCGACCTCGTCCCATGTCGAAGTGCGGAGCTTCCGGAGGACCTCCTTGGCGCGGGCCTGGGTCGCGACCTGGATGTGGCGGACGCGCGCACGCCCGGGGATGTTGAACTCGGCCGGGTGCTCGTCGTAGTACCGCCGCACCGTGGAGTCGGCAATGGCGGGAAGCACGCTCAAGGCGTCCTGGTAGTAGTGGCGGAGGAGGAGCTGGCGCTGCTGACCCTCCAGGTCCGAGAGGTAGCCTTTGCTCCTATCGGTGCCCGCCTTCATCGCCGCCTGGTACATCGCCTCCTGGTTGACGATCCTCTCGACGAGCCCTTTGTACTGCTCCGGGTCTTTCAGATAGTCCTCGCGGACCCCGGCAGGGGCCGTCGCGAGGACGGAATCCACGTCGTGGCGGGTGATGTAGCGTCCGTTCACGACCGCGACCGGCGGATTGCCCGGGCTCGGCGGACTGGGCTGCCAGACGCGCGCCGTCGAGCCCTGCGTTCCGGCCGGCGGCTTGGACCTGGAGGAGCCGGCGCAGCCCCCCATTCCCGACACGAGGAGAAGCGCTCCAACCCCCAGCGCAAACGACTGAATTCGAATCATGGAATTCGGAACCGTCCTCTCATTTGCGAACGACCCACACCTTCACGGGGGCCTCGATCTCTTCGTACAGGTGGATGGGAACTTCGAACACGCCCAGGGACTTGATCGGCTCCAGGAGACGAACGCTCTTCCGGTCCACCGTGTACCCCTTGGCCGCGAGCGCGTCCTGGATCTCGTGGGCGCTAACCGAGCCGTAGAGCTGATCCTCCTCCCCGGCCTCCACACTGAACTGGAGCGAGAGCTTTCCCAGATCCTCGCGAAGCCGCTCCGCCGCCTGGCGCTGCTTCTGCTCCAGCGCAACACGTGCCCGCTCACGATCCTTGAACACCGCGCGCGCGTTTCCGACCGCCTCGATCGCTTTCTTGCGCGGGATCAAGAAGTTGCGGGCATACCCGTCGGCGACGCGGACGGCCGTCCCACGTTTTCCCAGCCCGCCGATGTCCTCCAGAAGAATGACCTCCATCGAACCTCCTAGTCGTCGTTGCCGCGCCCGCCCTGCGGCGAGCGCGTATCGGGAGTCGCCCTGAGCCGAAAGTCGTACCAGACATCCAGCAAGCCGACCGCCATCACCGTCGTGACGAGGATCGGCATGAGGATGAGGAGAACCAGAACCGCGGCCTGGACGAGGCCGCGAATGTGAAAGACCTGCGCCACGTAGCGCGCGACCGCGAACCCCTGCACCGTGTACGCGAGCGCGAGCGGAAACGCGAGATTCACCCCCGCGTCGAAGGCGGGTTTCCAGCGGGTCACCATCAGCACGAGCGCCAGCGCCAGGACCCAGGCCCCCACGGGGTGCACCCTCCATACCGCGAACTCCGAGAAGGCGGGAAACCCTCCCTCCTCTTCCTGGAAGAGAACGGAGGCCAGCCAGCAGTTCGTGGCGATCACCACGATCCACTTGAGCGCGAAGAGCGAGGGAAGGAGGAGCGCCCACAGGCGCCCCGTCTGCTCGAGCGCGTGATTGAACTCGGTCGAGGAGAGCCCCAGCGATTGACTGAGCCGATGCTCGGTTTCCAGCCGCTTCAACTCGTCGATCCGCGTCGCGAGCATGCGGGTCAGCTCGTCCATGCCCCCCGCGAGGAGATATCCCCCGGCGACCGCCAGCACCAGCGCGGCCGCGAGACTCGCGGTCACCGAGGCGGGCAGACCCCGCCGCGCGCAGGCCGCCAGGAGAAGCCCGGCCGCGGCGAGGACGCCGATGAACACCAGCTGATGCGGCTCGTGGATCCCGGACGCGTAGAGGGCGCCCAGGGTCGAGGCGGCCGCCAGCGCTCCCAGCAACAGCCCCACCTTGCGCGCGAGCCAGAGGAGCGCCACGGGCAGGAGCCCGAACGCCCAGGGCAGGGGCGAGGGGATGTCGGTGTTGGCTGCCGCGATCAGAAGAGCGCCGACCAGGATCGCTCCCAGCGCCCGGACGGAATTCCCGAGCGAGAGCGTCCGGCCGGGCTCAGCGATACTGCTCACTGGTGAACGGCAGGAGTGCCAGGATCCGCGCGCGCTTCACGGCCTCGGTGATCTGCGACTGGTGGCGGGCGCACGTGCCGGAGATGCGCCGCGGCACGATCTTGCCGCGGTCGGTGATGAACCGCGTGAGCCTCCGGTCGTCCTTGTAATCGATCCGGTCCACCTTGTCGAAGCAGAGCTTGCAGAACTTTCTGCGAAACGATCTCGATTCGCCTTCGCGGGCCATCAAACCTTCTCCTCCATGTTGGGCGAAACTGCGTGTACCGCTTCGGCGGCGGCCGGCTCCGCGGGGCGCCCCGGCTCCTCGACCCGCGGGGACTCCTTCACCGCGAGCACGGTCAGGTGCCTCAAGACGCTCTCGTTCAGCCGGAACCGCCGGTCCATTTCCCCGATCAGCTCCGGCGGGCTCTTGTGCTTGATGTGAATGTAGGTGCCGTCCCGCCGTTTCCGGATGTTGTACGCGAGCTTCCGCTTGCCCCAGCGCTGCACCTCGACGATCTCGCCGCTCGCCTGCGAGATGCTCTGGGACACCTTGTCCACCTCTTCGTTGATGCGGGCCTCCTCGAGGCCGGGGTCGAAAATGATCGTCGTCTCGTAAGTCTTCATGAAGGTCTCACTCCTCAACCGGGTCCAGTCCGAATCGGTTCCAACGGTTCATTGCCTGGGTCAGGCCGTCCGCAGCCGCGTCGTAGGCGGCGCTCGCGGCTCCCTCGAGCGCCTCGGGTAGCCTCTGGCGCTCCTCCTCGTGAAACCGCGCCAGCACGTACTCCGGAAGATCGGCAGAACGGGGGGCGGGTCCGACCCCGATCCTCAGTCTCGGAAACTCGGCCGTCCCCACCTCAGCGAGGATCGACTCCAGCCCCTGGTGTCCGCCCGTCCCGCCCGCGGCGCGAAGGCGGATCGTGCCGAGCGGCAGGTATACGTCGTCGAGCAGGACCAGGATTTCCGAGGGAATCCGGCCTTCCCGGATCAGCTCGCGCAGCGCCTGCCCGCTGCGATTCATGTAGGTCTGCGGCTTCGCCACCGAGACTTGGTGCCGGCCGGCGCGGCCCTCGCCGCGGAGCATCGCTCCCTCGCGCCGCCATCCGGTGAAGCGCCCGAGCTTCGAGGCGAGAAGGTCCACCGCCATGAACCCGGCGTTGTGACGCGTTCCCTCGTACTCCTGGCCCGGATTGCCGAGACCCACGACCACCTTGGGCTCGTTAACCTTGCTTGCCTCCCTCTTTGCCGGACGGCTTGCCGCCTTCCTTCGCGGATGGCTTGCCGCCTTCCTTCGCGGACGGCTTGCCACCTTCCTTGCCGCCCTCCTCCGTTTCCTCTCCTTCCTTCTTCGCGCCGATCACCTCGGGCTCCGCCACGGCCGCTTCACCCTCCGCCGGCTTCACTTCCTCGAGGATCGTCGGCGGCACCACCGCGGCGATCGCGCGATCCGCTTCGGTCAGAATGGTCGCGCGCTCCGCCTTGAGGTCGCTCACGTGGAGCGAGTCGCCGATCTGGAGCGCGCTCACGTCCACTTCAAGCTTCGACGGGATGTCGGTCGGAAGGCATTCGACTTCCACTTCGCGCAGCAGGTGCTCCAGAATCCCGCCGCCGTCCTTGACGCCCGTGGGAACTCCGATCAGCACGATCGGAACCTCGACCGTGATCCGCTCGGTCAGCGAGATGTGCTGCAGGTCGAGATGCAGGATCGTGCCCGCCACCGGATGGCGCTGGATCTCACGGATCAAGGCCTTCCGGTCCTTGGCGGCCTGTCCCCCCAGCTTCAGATCCACGATCACGTTGCTTCCGTCGGTGCTCTCGAGCACCGACATCAAGTCCTTCAGCGCCACCGTGAGCGGGATCGAGTCCTCGCCGCGTCCGTAATAGACGCCGGGGACGCGCCCGCCGGCGCGCAGTCTTCGGGCCACGCCCTTGCCTGCATCGGCGCGGGCGGCGGCTTCCAGGGAAACGATGGCCATCGTGCGACTCCTTCCTTCTCTCGAGTGATCCCGTTAGATGAACAGCGAGCTGAGCGATTCCTCGTCGTGGATGCGGCGGATCGCCTCCCCCAGAAGCCCGGCGACCGAGTGCACCTTGATGCTGGGCCCCAGCTTCTTGGGGTCGTGCGGGATGCTGTCAGTCACGATCAGCTCGCGCACCGAAGAGCGCCCGATGCGCTCGATCGCGTCCCCGCACAGCACGGCGTGGGTGCACGCCGCGTAGATGTCGCGGGCGCCGGCCCGCTTCAGGGCCTCCGCCGCCTCGACCAGGGTGGATCCCGTGCTCACGACGTCATCGAAGATCACGACGTTCTTTCCGTCCACGTCGCCGATCACGTTCATCATCTCCACGGCGTCGGGGCTGGGGCGGCGCTTGTCCACGATCGCGAGCCCGGTGCTGAGCCGCTTCGCGTACGCGCGCGCCATCTTGACACTCCCGATATCCGGCGCCACCGCAATCAGATTCGGGATCTTGAGGTGCAGGTAGTAGTCCACCAGCACCGGCGCCGCGTACAGATGATCGAAGGGGATGTCGAAGAACCCCTGAATCTGCGCCGAGTGCAGGTCCATCGTCATCACCCGGTCGGTGCCCGCGGTGGTGATCATGTTCGCGACCAGCTTCGCCGTGATCGGCACGCGCGGCTGATCCTTGCGGTCCTGCCGCTGGTACCCGAAGTACGGGATGACCGCCGTCACGCGCCCGGCCGAGGCCCGGCGTGCGGCGTCGACCATCACGAGCAGCTCCATGAGATTCGTCGCCGGCGCGAACGTCGGCTGGAATACGAAGATGTCCGCGCCGCGGACGTTCTCGTTGATCTTCACGAACGTCTCGCCGTCGGCGAACTGACTCACGGTCGCGTCCCCCAGCTCGGTGCCCAGGTACTCGCAGATCTTCTCGGCGAGCGGCCGGTTGGCGGTCCCCGTGAAGAGCCGGAGCCTCGTCTGTGAGTCGCGCTTCCGTATCGACTCCGATTCGTGTCCCGGTGCCGCGGCCAGGCGCCGATCCGTTGGTAGTTTCACCGTCATCGTTTCCTCCCGGGAATCCCCACAAAAACGAAAAACCCAAGGCCGATTGACAACTTCGTCAATCGGGCCCGATGCGCCCGGAGGCGCTCGATGGGCCGGAGGTCGAATGCCTCCGGGGCCCGGCGATCGAGGTCAATTGTCTTGGGTCCTGATGAACCATCCGCCGCGCATGGATTCGCGGCGAAAACACCGCCGGTTCGCGGCGGCAACGGATTCTAACGCATCCGGACGCGCTGCGGGTCCAAAAAGGTGGTTGGGGCGGGAGGATTCGAACCTCCGGATGGGAGATCCAAAGTCTCCTGGCTTACCACTTGCCGACGCCCCAAAACCTCCCTACGTGCCGGTCACGGCGAGGGACGGTTGCTTGAGCCGTTCCTTTTCGTACTCCGCCAGAATCCGATCTTCGATGAACTTGCGCGTCTCGTTGTTGATCGGATGTGCCACGTCCTGGTAGGTCCCGTCGGGACGTTTTCGGCTGGGCATCGCCACGAACATGCCGTTCGTCCCTTCGATGATCTTCAGTCCTCGGATGACGAAGGAATCGTTGAAGGTCATGCTCGCGAAGGCCTTCAGCTTGTCGTCGTCCCGCAGGGAAATACGGACCTCGGAGATTTCGAGCGTCATACCCTCACCGCCCTCGAGTTAAGGACCTCGATCCGTCGAAGTCCTTCGGGTCCATCGCTGGACCCGGCCCATGCACCCCCCGAACATCGACCCCGGCGCTTGCAACCTTCCCTGCTACCGAAGCTCCGCCAGCGCGACGCCTCGTTCGGTGGTACGCACGACGTGGACCGTTGCGCCGAGAGCGGCGACCCTGCGAGCCACCCGTTGCGCCTCTTCCTGCGTCCGTGCGAGCCCGAAAACCGTGGAACCACTACCGGACAAAAGCGAACCCAGAACGCCGCTCTCTTCGAGCACACGCCTGAGTCTTGCAACCACACCGAACTCAGGAAGGACCACGTCCTCGAAATCGTTGTGAAGATGCGACGCGATCGCGGGCCAGTCTCGACGCCCGATCGCTGCGGCCAGCATGGTAGCGCTGCCGCCCCGGAGTGTCAACGCAATTTTGGCCCGCCCGTATGCCCAAGTCGTTGAAACTGCGAGAGGTGGAGTCGCGAGCACAACCCAGGCCGAGGGGGCGGGACAAAGATGTCTCACCTGGTCGCCGCGCCCCGTAGCGCGTGCCGTTCCGCCTCTCAGGAAGAAGGGAACGTCCGATCCGATCCGCGCCGCGATGGAGTGAATGGCTCCCGCTTCCAGATCGAGATCGAGCAGCCGATTCACGCCGAGAAGGAATCCCGCGGCGTCGCTGCTTCCCCCACCGAGTCCGCCGCCGATCGGAATTCGTTTCGTGAGACGCGCGCTCACGCCTCGCGAGATGCTTCGTTCCCCGGCGAGGAGCGACCACGCGCGCTCCACGATGTTCGGAGTGTCGCCCGGCAGGGGAAGGCCGCGCGCCGTGAGCGTGAGTCCGCCCGCGGATTCCGTGAGCAAGAGCTCATCCTCCAGCGCCACAGACTGCATGATGGTGTCGATCTCGTGGTAGCCGTCCGGGCGGCGGCCCAGGATCCAGAGACCGAGATTGATCTTCGCGGGGCAGCGTACCCGGAGCGCGCGGGCGTGCGCCACGGCTTAGCCCGCGGGCCAGTAGAGGATCGCGAGCAAGGCCGAGCCCCAGAGGATCACGTTCACGAGGGTGGGCCGGTCGCGGTAGAAGTGCTCGGAGGGGTTTCCCCCTTTTTCCTCGGCATACATGAGGTAGAGGTAGCGGAAGATTCCATACAGCACGAAGGGAATCGTGAGATAGAGAGGGCGTCCTCCGAACTTCTCGAGGGTCTCGGGCGAGATCGTGTACACGGAGTAGGCGAGCAGGGTGGCGCTGGTCACCACCGCCACCAGCTGGTCGAGGAGCCGCGGCGTGTAGGCGCCAAGGGCTTTGCGGTGGCGGGCGGCGTCCCCCTCGAGCAGCGCCAGCTCGTGACGCCGCTTTCCGATCGCCAGGAAGAGCGCCAGGAAGAACGCGCACACGAGGAGCCACGGCGAGAGCACCACTTCCTCGCCGTTTCCGATCGCGCGGTCCCGGATCAGCTCCACGCCCGCGGTCGCCCGCAGCACGAACCCCATCGCGATCATCACGACGTCGAGGAGCACGACCTTCTTCAGGGCGATGGAGTAGAGAAGCGTGAGCGCCACGTAGGCCGCCACGGTCCAGCCGAAGCGCGTCCCCAGGAGGAAGGCGCCGCCCATCCCTACGGCGAGGAGGAGCGCCGCCCATACCGCCGCCGTGGCGATGGAGAGCTTCCCGGCCGCGATCGGACGATCGCGCTTCCCCGCGTGAAGGCGATCGCGCTCGACGTCCAGGATGTCGTTCAGGATGTACATGCCGGAGACCGCGAGCGAGAAGAGAAGGAATCCCAGGAGCGCGTCCTTCACGTAGGGCGGGTCGAGGAACTTCAGGGTGAAGATGAGCCCCGCGAAGAGGACCAGGTTCTTGGTCCACTGGTAGAGCCGCATCGACTGGAGGACGTTGCGGATCACCGGCGGGCCCGCTTCGTACGTCTGGCCGGCGCCATCTCCTCCGCGCGCTCGCAGAGGATGTGCCCCACGAGGAGATGGATTTCCTGGATGCGGGCCGTCTTCACCGAAGGCACCACCACGGCCGCGTCGCAGCGGCGCGCGAAGGCCTTCCCGGCCTCCCCCGTCATCCCGATGACCCGGAGCCCGCGCGCGCGCGCGGCCCGAACCGCCTCGAGGATGTTTTTCGATCGCCCGCTCGTCGTCATCGCCACGAGAAGATCTCCCCGCCTTCCCAGCGCCTCGATCTGGCGGGCGAAGACGCGATCGAATCCCAGATCATTCCCGGCCGCGGTGAGCATCGCGACGTCCGTGCCCAGGGCCATCGCGGGAAGCGCGCCCCGATCGCGCGCGAACCGCACGACGAGCTCCGTGGCGAGATGCTGCGCCTCGGCCGCGCTCCCGCCGTTGCCGCAGAAGAACACCGTGTGGCCGCGGGCGAGTGTGGCGGCGACGAGCCGGGACATCCGCTCGAGCGAATCCACCTCGCGAGCGAAGACCGCGAGGAGCGTGGCGGCGCTCTCGGCAAAGACGCGGCGGATTCTCTGGATCTGGGGTGTGGCTCGCGCGGGGCGCGGGCTCAAGCGGCCGCGCCCTTCCGCAGCGAGCTTCGGCTCAGGTAGTCGTGGAGCGCGTCCTGCCATGTCGGGAGAGACTCCCCTGTGAGCGCCTTGTAGCGCTCCCCCGAGAGGACGGAATTCTTGGGTCTTGGGGCGGGACGCGGGAACCGGTCCGAGGTGGTCTCGCCTATGGCCAGAGGAGAGCCGAGGTATCGGGCGATCTCCACGGCGAACCCGTGCCACGTGGTGCTTCCCGAGTTCGTCACGTTCACGGTCCCCGTGGCGCCGACCCGGAGCAGCTTCTCGATCCCGCGCGCGAGGTCGCGCGCGTAGGTGGGCGAGCCCTGCTGGTCGGTCACCACTTCGGGCGCTTCCTGACGTTTGAGCTTCTCCGCGATCGCGTCCACGAAGTTCTTCCCCCCTTCCCCGAACACCCACGAGGTGCGAGCGATGAGGAAGTTCCCTCCGGCCTCGCGCGTCACCTCTTCGCCCGCGAGCTTGGAGCGCCCATACGCGTTGATGGGCCGGGGCGGGTCATCCTCCCGATAGGGACCGTTCTTCGATCCGTCGAAGACGTAGTCGGTGCTGACGTAGACCAGGGTTGCCCCGCGCTCCTTGGCGAGGGCTGCGACGTTGCGCGTTCCCTCCCGGTTCGTGGCCATCGCGAGATCGAATTCCGTCTCGCACCGATCCACGGCGGTCATGGCGGCCGCATGAATCACCGCGTCGAACTCGATTCCCTTCGCGGCGGTCTTGATGCGCTCCGGATCGCGCACGTCCACCTCGTCCCGTCCCCAGAGATAGAGCGTGTTCCCCGAGGCGAGCCCTTCCCGGATGGCCTGCCCGAGAATGCCCTGTGCGCCGGTCACGAGGATGCGCATGCGCCCCTACAACACGTCCACCAGGCTGGAGTCGCCGACCATGAAGCGGTACGCCGTGGGCTTGGCCTGCGAGCGCTGGATCCGCACTTCCTTCCCGATCAGCGACGCCTCGATGCGCACCGGGATGTCCTGGATGGTGCACCGCTCGAGCACGATGGAATGCTCGATCTCGCTGTTCCGGATCGTGACCTCGTCGTAGATGGACGTGAAGGGGCCGATGTAGGAGTTCTTGATGACGCAGTTCTGACCGATGATGAGCGGCCCGCGCAGGATGGAGTTCTCCACCACGGTGCCCGCCCCCACGATCACTTCCCCCTCCGTGCGCGACGCCGCGTCCATCGTCCCCGACAGGCGCCGCTTCGCGCGCGAGAGCACCATGCGATTCGCCTCGAGCATGTCCTCCAGCTTCCCCGTGTCCTTCCACCACCCCGAGATGATGTGGCAGTGCACGTCCTTGCCGGTGTCGATGAGGCGCTGTATGGCGTCCGTGATCTCGAGCTCGTTCCGGAAGGAAGGCTTGATGGCGTTCACGGCTTCGAAGATGCTCGAATCGAACATGTACACGCCCACGAGCGCCAGGTCCGACCTGGGCTCCTTGGGCTTCTCGGTCAGCCGCTTCACCTTCGTCCCCTCCAGCTCGGCCACGCCGAACTCCTGGGGATTGGGAACGTGCGCGAGGAGAATCTGGCTATTCGGGCGGTCGCGCTCGAACTCGCGGACCAGCGGCGTGATTCCGTCCAGGATGAGATTGTCCCCGAGGTACATCACGAAGGAATCCTTCCCCATGAAGTCCTGGGCGATCTTGACCGCGTGCGCCAGGCCGCGCGGCGCATCCTGGCGAATGTAGGTGGTCTTGACTCCGAAGGCCGAGCCATCGCCGAGTGCCTGGCGGATCTCGTGCTCGGTGTCCCCGACGATGATCCCGACGTCCGTGATCCCCGCGTCGCGGATGGCCTCGACGCCGTAGAAGAGGATCGGCTTGTTCGCGACGGGGACGAGCTGCTTGGCGCCCGTGTGGGTGATGGGGCGGAGCCGCGTGCCCTTGCCTCCGCTCAGGATGAGGGCTTTCATGCGACGCGCTCCGGATCATGGGGGGCCCACGCATAGAGCTTGCGGTGGGTACTCTTCGGAACCACGAATTTGAAGTTAACTCGCAGCGCTGCAGGCACTTCCGAATGTGGAACTGGCCCCAGGGCCAGTTCTTTCTTCCGTAATCCTCCCGGGAAATCCGGGGCGGGAGAAGGATCCGTGAGAAGCATTGCCGTCTTCATCGCGAGCGCTTCTCCGATGCGGCGCCCTTCAGCCGCTCGCGCGCGAACGCGCGGCCGCGCTCCAGCACGTCCTTGATACGGGAGGCGTCCTTGGCGCCGGCCACCGCCTGCTCGGGTTTTCCTCCGCCCTTGCCCTCGACGATCGAGACCGCGTCCTTGGCCCAGTCCGACGCGTTGAGCGCGCCCTGGAGTCCGGCTCCGACCGAGGCCACGACCGAGAGCTTCCCCTCGATCGCCGCGGCCAGGAGCCCGCCTCCGTTGGGGAGCTTCCGGCGGATAAGGTCTCCCGCCTCGCGCAGCTCCTCCACTTTCTCGGCCGTGACCTCGGCCACGACCAGGGGAGGCTCCTCGTGAAGCACCGTCTCGATCAATCGCTCGATTTCAACCTTCAACCCTTCGCGGCTCTGCTTCTCATGCTGGCTCTGGAGTTGACGCACCTGCTCCTGTAGCGCAGCCACCCTCTCGGGTAGATGCTCGCGCCCGGCGCCGACGCGCGATGCCAATTCTTGTAGAAGCGAGCGATCCTCCTCGGCGCGCCGGTATGCAAGCGCGCCCGTCACCGCGTCGATGCGCCTCGTGCCCGAGGCGATGGCCGCCTCCGACTCGATGCGCATGTACCCGATCTCCCCCGTGCGCTTCACGTGGCATCCC